>JAHBAP020000352.1 GCA_018500005.2 Mycobacterium sp.
GTGGAGATGACGGCCAGCGCCATGATCGCCGGCGCGAACACCGCGACGCGCGGCTCGCCGAACGAACCCAGCGGCAGCAGGGTGAGCCCGATCAGCAGCGTGATCGGGATGAACATCGTCAGCAGAAGCTGTTCGCCGTTGCGGAGCAACAGTTTGAGCTCGAGGCCGTATTGGGCGGCCAACATCCGGCCTACGGTGTTTGGCCGCGGATCCGGGGTGAAGGTGCCCGCCGGAAAGAGTTCAGTGCTCATGACCGCAGCTCCTTTCCGGTCAGGTCGAGAAAGACGTCCTCGAGGCTGCGTTGCTCGACCCGCATATCGGTGGCCAGGATGTTCAGCCGGGCGCACCAGGCCGTCACGGTGGCCAGCACCTGGGGATTTATCGTGCCCTCGACGAGATAGTCGCCCGGAGCCTGCTCGGTGGCCCGGTATCCCTCGGGGAGGGCGGCCAGCAGCAGCGAGAGATCGACCTTGCGCGGCGCCGTGAAGCGGAGCTGGTCCTCGGCGCCGCTGCGCATGAGCTCGGCGGGCGTCCCAGAGGCGACGGTGGAGCCGTGGTCGATGATCACGATCCGGTCGGCCAATTCCTCGGCTTCCTTGAGATGGTGGGTGGTCAACACGACCGTCACGCCGTCCCGGCGCAGCGCGTCGATCAACTCCCAGACGACCAGCCTGGCGTGGGCGTCCATGCCGGCGGTCGGCTCATCGAGAAAGACTAGTTGGGGCCGGCCGACGATCGCGCACGCCAGCGACAGCCGCTGTTGTTGGCCGCCGGACAGTCGACGGTAGGTGGTGCGGGCGGCGTCGGCCAGTCCCAGGGTGTCCAGCAGCCACGCCGGATCCAGCGGTTTGGCCGCGTAGGCGGCCACCAGGTTCAGCATCTCCCCGGCGCGGGCCGCCGGATAGCCGCCGCCGCCCTGCAACATCACGCCGATCCGTTCGCGCAGCCGGACGTTTTCGGTGATCGGATCCAGACCGAGCACTTCGATGCCGCCGGCGTCGGGCCGGACGAACCCCTCGCACATCTCCACCGTCGTGGTCTTGCCGGCACCGTTGGGGCCCAGCAGGGCGAACACTTCGGCGCGTTGCACGTCGAGGTCGAGGTCGGACACCGCCAGGGTGGATCCGTAGCGTTTCGTCACCCCACGCATCCGCACGGGGGTGGAAGACCCAGAACTCACGGGGAATCAGCGTAGGCGTTGGGCGCGCCGCTGCGGTCGGGGGCACGCTTGAGATCCTGGCCGCTGTAGGACTCGTCGGTGCCGGGCACATAGCGCCACGGCAGCCGGTTGCGGGTCAACCGGATCAGCAGCAGGACGATCACCGCACTGGCCAGGGTGGCATCCAGGATCTGGAACAGGGCGAAGCGGTCGCCGTTGGCGGTCGGGCCGAAGATGCCCACGATCAGCGTGACCGCGATGGTGGCGATGCGGAATCCCGGCCGGGTCACCCAGGCGGCCAGCGGAAGAATGGCCCACAGCAGGTACCAGGGCTGCACCACCGGGAAGAGCAGCACCGTCATCCCCAGTGCGACCCCCAGGCCGCCGACCGGATGCAACCGGCCGCGCAACACTGCCAACAACAGCCAACTGACCAGCACGGCGATGATCAGCACACCCATCGCGCGGGTCAGGGCGAGCACCGAGGTGGTGTGGTCACCCAGACCGAGCAGGATGCCGACCTGCCCGGTCGCCAGCGCCAGCAGGGTCGGCGGCGACATCCAGCTGCGGACGACGTTGGCGGTGCCCAGCGTGAACAGCCACCCGAACCCCAGCCCGCTGGCCCAGCCGATGACGGCCATCACCCCGACTGACACCGACACCATCAGCACCCCGGCAGACAGGAACGCCTTGACTGTGCCGCCCCACCGGTGGGCCAGCGCCATGGCGGCGAACCCCAGCGCCAGCAGACCCGGCAGTTTCACCTGGGAGGACATCGTGATCAGCACGGTGCCGGCGAGCAGGCTGGCCAGCGGCGCCCACCCCGACAAGTCCGCCCGCGAGTGCGGCCAGCGCACGGGTCGGGGGAGCAGTGGGCGGGGACTGTCGATCCCGCGCAACGCCAACTCGGTTCCGGTGAGCATCAGCCCGAGCATCAGCGCCTCGTTGTGGATGCCGGCGACCAGGTGCATCAGCAGCAGCGGGTTGGCCGCCCCAAGCCACAGTGCGGCGACTTCGGCGACGCCGCAGCGTCGTGCCAAACGTGGTGTGGCCCAGACGATCAGGCCAACTCCGACCAGCACGACGAGTCGGTGGGACAGCACGGCGCCGACGATGTTCTCCCCGGTGAGCGCGGAGATCCCGCGGCCGATCCACAGGAACAACGGCCCGTACGGCGCCGGGGTCTCGCGCCACAGGCTCGGCACCGACAACGTGAAGACGTGATCCAGGCCCAAGCCGGGAGCCGGACCGACCTTGTACGGGTTCAGACCGATCCGGGCGATCTGACTCTGGGCCAGGTAGGAGTAGACGTCCTTGCTGTACATCGGGGGTGCGATCAGCAGAGGCACCATCCAGACCAGCAGGGTCCGGTCGAGTTGGCTGCGCGACATCCGGCGGGGGCCGAGCACGAAACGTCCGAGCATCAGCCACGCCAGCGCCATCATCACCGCGCCGGTGGTCGTCATGGTCAGCGAGACGGTCTGGATTCGCGACGGCAGATTGAGCAGCCGCACGCCGAAGGTCGGGTCCTGAACCACCGGACGGGCGCCCGCGCCCAGGGCGCCGATGCCCATCAGGACGGTGCCGGTCGCCCCGAACAGCCGGGTCCGGCGCATCGCGCGAAGTTCGGCCGCGTTTAGTGGGGAGCCCTCGGTGCGCTCGTCACCATGCCAGCTGGCGATCGCGGAGTACAGGGAATGCCGGCGGCCAGCCACTACAGCACTCTATCCGGCAGCCCCGGCGTCCTGAGCAGCCCGAGGATAAGTTAGGTTACCCTTGCTAGACCCGTCTACGGAATTCCGTAACACTGGTGTTGTGAAAAACCCGACCGAGGAATCGCCCGTGTCCGGGCCCTCGGTGCAGGACGGCCAGACCCGGCGGGAGATAGTGCGTCTGCTGTTGGAGTCCGGGGCCATCACGGCCGCCGAAATCAGCGCCGAGCTCGGCCTCTCCGCCGCCGGTGTGCGCCGCCACCTCGATGTCCTGGTCGACGGCGGTGACGCCGAATCCCAGCCGGCCGCAGCCTGGCAGCATGTCGGGCGCGGGCGCCCGGCCAAGCGCTACCGGCTGACTTCGGCGGGACGGGCCAAGCTCGATCACACCTATGACGACCTGGCCTCGGCGGCCATGCGGCAGTTGCGCGAGATCGGCGGCGACGAGGCTGTGCGCACCTTCGCACGTCGTCGCATCGACAGCATCCTGGCCGGCGTGTCGGCCGCTGACGACGACGATGAGGTCGCCGATGCGGCCGAGCAGGTTGCCGACGCGCTGTCCCAGGCGGGTTACGCGACCACGACGACGAAGGTCGGCGGACCGGTCGGCGGAATCCAGATCTGTCAGCACCACTGCCCGGTATCCCATGTGGCAGAAGAGTTCCCGGAATTGTGCGAAGCCGAGCAGCAGGCGATTTCCGAAGTTCTCGGCACCCATGTGCAGCGACTGGCCACGATCGTCAACGGCGACTGCGCCTGCACCACCCACGTACCGCTCGCTGTGAACCCCCGCGATGAACAAGGAGAGTCGGCATGACGACCACACCGGAGACTCAGCCACTCAGCCAGGAGGAGACCATCGCCTCCCTGGGTCGCTACGGCTATGGATGGTCGGACGCCGACGTGGCCGGCGCCAGTGCGAAGCGCGGTCTTTCCGAAGCCGTCGTCCGCGACATCTCAGCCAAGAAGGACGAACCGGAGTGGATGCTCGACGTCCGTCTCAAGGCGCTGCGAACCTTCGACAAGAAGCCGATGCCGAACTGGGGCTCCAACCTCGAGGGCATCGACTTCGACAACATCAAATACTTCGTCCGCTCCACTGAGAAGCAGGCGACGTCGTGGGAAGACTTGCCAGAGGACATTAAAAATACTTACGACCGTCTCGGAATTCCGGAGGCGGAAAAGCAACGACTAGTTGCTGGCGTAGCGGCTCAGTACGAGAGCGAAGTGGTTTACCACCAGATCAGGGAAGATTTAGAGGCCCAGGGAGTCATATTCCTCGACACCGATTCGGGTTTGCGGGAACACCCCGAGATCTTCAAGCAGTACTTCGGTACTGTCATCCCCGCCGGGGACAACAAGTTCTCTGCGCTCAACACCGCGGTGTGGTCGGGTGGCTCGTTCATTTACGTGCCCCCGGGTGTGCACGTCGACATTCCGCTGCAGGCTTACTTCCGGATCAACACCGAGAACATGGGTCAGTTCGAGCGCACGCTCATCATCGCCGACGAAGGCTCCTACATCCACTACGTGGAAGGGTGCCTGCCGGCCGGTGAACTGATCACCATGGCCGACGGAGATCTGCGACCGATCGAGTCGATCAAAGTGGGCGATCGTGTGATCGCCCACGATGGACGTTCCCATCGAGTCACCGCCGTGCAGATGCGCGACCTCAACGGTGAATTGTTCACCTTCACCCCGATGTCACCGGCCAACGAGTTCTCGGTAACCGCTGAGCATCCGGTTCTGGTGGTTCCGCGCGCCGAGGTCCTCGTCCGGCGCAAGCCCCGCAATGGCTGGCAGCCGGAGGTTGATACGGCGAAACTGAGAGCCGCCGAACCCCGTTGGGTTCCGGCCAAGGAAGTCGCCGAGGGTGATTTCCTGATCTACCCCAAGCCCAAACCAGTACCGCACAAGACCGTGCTGCCACTGGAATTCGCCCGTCTGGCCGGGTACTACCTGGCTGAGGGCCACTCGACGCTGACCAACGGTTGCGAATCACTGGTTTTCTCCTTCCACAGCGCCGAGTTCGACTATGTGGAGGAAGTTCGGCAGGCCTGCAAGTCGCTGTACGAGACTTCCGGGTCGGTGCTCGTCGAAGAGGACAAGCATTCGGCTAGGGTCCTTATCTATTCCAAGGCCGGTTACGCGGCGATGCGCCAGCACGTCGGCACCGGATCGGCGCACAAGAAGCTGTCTGACACCCTGATGCGCCAGGACGACATCTTCCTTCGCGAGTTGGTCGATGCCTATGTCAACGGCGACGGCAACGTCACCAGACGCGGCGGCGCCGATTGGAAGCGCGTCCACACCACCTCCCGGGTGTGGGCATTCCAACTGCAGTCGATCCTGGCCCGCCTCGGCCATTACGCCACCGTGGAACTGCGCCGTCCCGGCGGTCCCGGTGTGATCATGGGCCGCGATGTGACGCGCCAGGACATCTACCAGGTGCAGTGGACCGAGGGCGGCCACGGTCCCAAGCAGGCCCGCGACTGCGGGGACTACTTCGCGGTACCGATCAAAAAGCGTTCGGTCCGGGAGGCCCACGAACCGGTGTACAACCTCGACGTCGAGGCTCCCGACAGCTACCTGGCGTACGGGTTTGCAGTGCACAACTGCACCGCTCCCATCTACAAGAGCGACTCGCTGCACTCGGCGGTCGTGGAGATCATCGTCAAACCCCATGCGCGGGTTCGCTATACGACCATCCAGAACTGGTCGAATAACGTCTACAACCTGGTCACCAAGAGGGCTCGCGCCGAAGCCGGCGCCACCATGGAGTGGGTCGACGGCAACATCGGATCAAAGGTGACCATGAAATACCCGGCGGTCTGGATGACCGGGGAGCACGCCAAGGGCGAGGTGCTCTCGATCGCTTTTGCCGGCGAAGGGCAGCACCAGGATACCGGCGCCAAGATGCTGCACCTGGCCCCCAACACCTCGAGCAACATTGTCTCCAAGTCGGTGGCCCGCGGCGGCGGACGCGCTTCCTACCGCGGCCTGGTCCAGGTCAACAAGGGTGCGCACGGATCGCGTTCCAGCGTGAAATGCGATGCGCTGCTGGTCGATACGATCAGCCGCAGCGACACCTACCCCTATGTCGACATCCGCGAGGACGACGTCACCATGGGGCATGAGGCCACCGTGTCAAAGGTCAGTGAGGAGCAGTTGTTCTACCTGATGAGCCGCGGACTGACCGAGGACGAGGCGATGGCCATGGTGGTGCGCGGGTTCGTCGAACCGATCGCCAAGGAGTTGCCGATGGAGTACGCATTGGAACTCAACCGGCTGATCGAACTGCAGATGGAAGGCGCGGTCGGATAGTGACGAACCTTCAGGATGCGGTGGAGGGTTCGGTCCCCGCCGCCAATAAGGGTGAACAGTTCAGCTCGTTCAACGTCAACGCCTTCGAGGTTCCCGGCGGCCGCGACGAACTCTGGCGATTCACCCCGCTCAAGCGAATCCGCGGCCTGCACGACGGATCCGCCGCGGCCACCGGCGCTGCGCCGATCACCGTATCCGAGCAGGCCGGTGTGAGCGTCGAGACCGTTGCGCGCGGCGACGAACGACTCGGCCACGGCGGCGTGCCCGCCGATCGGGTTGCTGCCCAGGCATTCTCGTCGTTCGACACCGCCACAATCGTCACCGTTGACCGCGGCGCACACACCCAGATGCCGATCGAGATCACGGTTACCGGGCCCGGCGTCGGGAAGACCGCTTACGGCCACCTGCAGATCCGCGCAGAGGAACTCGCCGAAGCGGTCGTCGTCATCGACCTGCGAGGCAGTGGAACCTACGCCGACAACGTCGAATTCGTGCTGGCCGACGCCGCCCGCCTGACGGTGGTGTGGATCGCCGACTGGTCCGACGACACCGTGCATGTCAGCGCCCAGCACGCCCGACTCGGCAAGGACGCCGTGTTGCGCCACGTCGCGGTCACCCTCGGCGGGGAACTGGTCCGGATGGCGGCCACCGTCCGCTACGACGCCTCCGGCGGCGACGCCGAACTGCTCGGCCTGTACTTCGCCGACACCGGCCAGCACCAGGAATCTCGCCTGCTGGTCGACCACAGTCAGCCCAACTGCCGGTCCAACGTGCTCTACAAGGGCGCACTGCAGGGTGATCCGGAGTCCCGCAAGCCCGACGCCCACACCGTGTGGGTGGGCGATGTGCTGATCCGTGCCGAGGCCACCGGAACCGACACCTTCGAGGTGAACCGCAACCTGGTGCTCACCGACGGCGCCCGCGCCGACTCGGTGCCCAATCTCGAAATCGAGACCGGCGAGATTCTCGGCGCCGGACATGCCAGTGCCACCGGGCGTTTCGACGACGAGCAGATGTTCTACTTGCAGGCCCGCGGCATCCCCGAGGAACAGGCCCGACGCCTGGTGGTGCGGGGCTTCTTCGGCGAAATCATCTCCAAGATCGCGATTCCCGCGATCCGGGATCGTCTGACTGACGCCATCGAACACGAGCTGGCGCTTACTGAATCCAAGAACGGCCCCGAATCGAGAGTTGACTCATGAGCACACTGGAAATCAAGGACCTGCACGTCTCCGTCGTCAACCCCGACGGCACCGAGAAGGAGATCCTCAAAGGGGTCAATCTGACGGTGAACTCGGGGGAGACCCATGCAGTCATGGGCCCCAACGGATCCGGCAAGTCCACGCTGTCCTACGCCATCGCCGGACACCCCAAGTACACCGTGAACTCGGGTTCGATCACTCTCGACGGCCAGGACGTTCTTGAGATGAGCGTCGACGAGCGCGCCCGGGCCGGCCTGTTCCTGGCCATGCAATACCCGGTGGAGGTTCCCGGCGTCTCGATGTCGAACTTCCTGCGTACCGCGGTCACCGCGGTACGCGGGGAGGCCCCGAAGCTGCGGCTCTGGGTCAAGGAGGTCAAGGCCGCGATGGGTGATCTCGAGATCGACCCGCAGTTCGCCGAACGCAGCGTCAACGAGGGCTTCTCCGGCGGTGAGAAGA
>JAHBAP020000577.1 GCA_018500005.2 Mycobacterium sp.
GAGCATAAGGTTGTCATCACCAACCGCGCTCAGGCCGAGATCTTCGCCGCGCAGGTCGGGTTCGGTGGCGCCAAGCAGGACAAGCTGATCGGACTGCTGGACGCGCTGCCGGAGCGGGCGGCCGGCTCGGACTCCGACCGCGTTCCGGGTCTTGCGGCGTTCATCCGTCAGCACGGCGGAGGCTGCTGGGCAGACAAGGAATGGCTGCGCAAGCAGAACATCGGCAGCATCCCGAGGTGGCGCCGCGACGGCGCTGAGATCCTCGACCGCATTGCCGATCCGGATGTCCGCGCGATCGCCTCGGAGTTGACCGACGGACGGTTCTACTACGCGGAGGTCGCCTCGGTGACCGACGCAGGAGTCCAGCCGGTCTACAGCCTACGGGTCGACACCGAGGACCACTCGTTCATCACTAACGGATTCGTCAGCCACAACACCGAGGCCCGCCTCACCCCGCTGGCGATGGACATGCTGCGCGAGATCGACGAGGAGACAGTCGATTTCATCCCGAACTACGACGGACGGGTGCAGGAGCCGACGGTTCTGCCGAGCCGGTTCCCCAACCTGCTGGCCAACGGTTCCGGCGGCATTGCGGTCGGCATGGCCACCAACATCCCGCCGCATAACCTGCGCGAATTGACCGAGGCTGTCTACTGGTGCCTGGCGAACTACGAGGCCGACGAGGAGGCGACGCTGGCCGCGTGCATGGAGCGGGTCAAGGGACCCGACTTCCCGACGCGCGGCTTGATCGTCGGGAACTCCGGCATCAACGACGCGTACACCACCGGACGGGGTTCGATCCGGATGCGCGGTGTGACGGCCATCGAGGAGGACGCCCGCGGGCGTACCTCAATCGTGATCACCGAATTGCCGTACCAGGTCAACCACGACAACTTCATCACCTCGATCGCCGACCAGGTGCGCGAGGGCAAGCTGGCCGGCATCTCCAATATCGAGGACCAGTCCAGCGACCGGGTGGGTTTGCGGATCGTCGTGGACATCAAGCGCGACGCCGTGGCCAAGGTGGTGCTGAACAACCTCTACAAGCACACCCAGTTGCAGACCAGCTTCGGCGCCAACATGCTGTCGATCGTCGACGGCGTTCCGCGCACGCTGCGGCTCGACCAGATGATCCGGCTCTACGTCGAGCACCAACTCGACGTGATCGTGCGACGCACCACCTACCGGCTGCGCAAGGCCAACGAACGGGCCCACATCCTGCGCGGCCTGGTCAAGGCGCTCGACGCCCTCGACGAGGTGATCGCCCTGATCCGGGCCTCGGCGACGGTCGACATCGCCCGGCAGGGCTTGATCGAACTGCTCGATATCGACGAGATCCAGGCCCAGGCCATCCTCGACATGCAGTTGCGTCGGCTGGCCGCCCTGGAACGCCAGCGCATCGTCGACGACCTCGCCAAGATCGAGGCCGAGATCGCCGACCTCGAGGACATCCTGGCCAAGCCGGAACGGCAGCGCATCATCGTGCGCGACGAACTGACCGAGATCGTCGAGAAGCACGGGGACGACCGTCGCACCAAGATCATCGCCGCCGACGGCGAGGTGTCCGACGAGGACCTCATCGCCCGGGAGGACGTCGTCGTCACGATCACCGAGACCGGCTACGCCAAGCGCACCAAGACCGACCTCTACCGCAGCCAGAAGCGCGGCGGCAAGGGCGTGCAGGGTGCCGGCCTCAAGCAGGACGACATCGTGCGGCACTTCTTCGTGTGCTCCACCCACGACTGGATCCTGTTCTTCACCACGCAGGGCCGGGTATACCGGGCCAAGGCCTACGAGCTGCCCGAGGCGCTGCGCACCGCCCGGGGCCAGCATGTCGCCAACCTGCTGGCCTTCCAGCCCGAGGAGCGCATCGCCCAGGTCATCCAGATCAAGAGCTACGAGGATGCTCCGTATCTGGTGCTGGCCACCCGCAACGGTCTGGTGAAGAAGTCCAAGCTGACCGATTTCGACTCCAACCGCACCGGCGGCATCGTCGCAGTCAACCTGCGCGACGGCGACGAACTGGTCGGCGCCGTGCTCTGCTCGGCCGACGACGACCTGCTCCTGGTCAGTGCCAAGGGCCAGTCGATCCGATTTTCGGCCACCGACGAGGCGCTGCGGCCGATGGGCCGGGCCACCTCCGGTGTGCAGGGCATGCGGTTCAACGCGGACGACTCGCTGCTCAGCCTCAACGTGGTCCGGGAGGGCACTTACCTGCTGGTCGCGACGGCAGGTGGGTACTCCAAGCGGACCCCGATCGAGGAGTACACGGCGCAGGGCCGCGGTGGTAAAGGCATCCTGACCATTCAGTACGACGTGAAGCGTGGCAGTCTGGTCGGCGCACTGGTGGTCGACGAAGACAGCGAGCTGTATGCGATCACCTCCGGCGGCGGGGTGATTCGGACCGCGGCGCGGCAGGTTCGCAAGGCCGGACGCCAGACCAAGGGCGTTCGCTTGATGAACCTGGGCGAGGGCGACACACTGATAGCCATTGCCCGTAACGCCGAAGAGCAGGAAGACGCGGAGGATGACACCGAAGCGGACGAGTCCGCGGTGGACGGGACCGAGGCGGACGCCTAAGCGCGACGGCCGGGGCAGGAGATAGCCCGGGCATGAGGGAACAGGAGTAACGGTGGGTTCACCGAACGAGCCGGGCCAGCCCGGCCTGGGCGAGCGCCCGGTCAGCAGCGATGTGTCGACCGATGTGCCGCCCTGGCAGAACAGCGGGCGGCCGCGGACCGAGGCCGTCATCCAACCGTCGACCACCCAAGCGTCGGCCACCCGTTGGGTGACCGGGACGGCTGCCCCGTCAACACCCTCGGCGACCCTGGCCACCCAGCGCACCGACGTGGTGGAGGCCATCCCGAGCGAGTTGCCCGACCTCTCCAGCCCGGTGCCCCGGCCGGCGCAGCAGCGCAGTCGGCACTCGGCCGATTCGGAGCGGTCGGACGCCCTGGGACGGGCGGCGTCATCCCCGCGGGTCGAGGTGACCGGCCGTCCGCGCGGTCCGGTCCGGGCCAGCATGCAGATCCGTCGCATCGATCCGTGGAGCGCGTTGAAGGTCTCGCTGCTGCTCAACGTGGCGCTGTTCTTCGTGTGGATGATCGCGGTGGCTTTCCTCTACCTGGTGCTCGGTGCCATGGGCGTCTGGAGCAAGCTCAACAGCAACGTCGGCGATCTGCTCACCAACAGTGGCGGCGGTGGCGGCGACCTGGTTTCGGCGGCGTCCATCTTCGGCGGTGCGGCGCTGATCGGTCTGGTCAATATCGTGCTGCTGACCGCGATGGCGACGGTCGGCGCATACATCTACAACCTCAGCAC
>JAHBAP020000022.1 GCA_018500005.2 Mycobacterium sp.
ATCGACAACCACGTTTCGCTGGTGTCATTGCACAACCCCGACGATCCATACGCACTGCAGGAACTCGTCGCCGCACACCGCACCGACGGTCTAGACCGTGAGCATCCACTTTGGCAATCGATCTGGATCAAGCGCTACGGCGAAGGCAGCGCAATGATCCTGCGCAGCCACCACGCAATCGCCGACGGCATGCGGATGGTGCAGTTGGCGATGAGCCTGTTCGACTCCACTCCGCCGGGCGGACCGATCCTGGCGCCTGCGGTCATCCAGACCGGCGCACAACCACACCCGCCGGGCCGTGCGCTACCGGATCGGGTGCGCTCCGGGGTGGTCGAGGTCGCTCGGACAGCCAGCGATGCCGTCTCCCGGGTCTCAGAGTCCAGCCTGCTCAAGCGTGCGGCGAAAATCGGCGGATTCGCGCTGCGCAACCCGGTGGGCGCCGGTGCGACACTGCTGACCGCGGTGCGTGCGGGCGCTGCCGATATCGGCGGGACGGTGCGTGCGGCGGTTCCCGGCGGCGGGACGCTCGTCGACGTCTTCTCCGCGGTTCCGGGCGACGTCGACACCGTCCGCAAACTGTTGATCGGCACCCGCAACGACGCCACCATCTGGACCGGCACAGCCGGCGACCAGAAGAGTGTGGCCTGGTCGGATCCGTTGCCGATGGCCGCGATGAAGGCGGTGGCCCGGGCCAACCGCGCCACCGTCAACGACGTGCTGGTGGCCTGCATCGCGTTGACCCTGCACGACTATTTGCGGGTGCACGAGGCGCTGTGTTCGTCGGTGACGTTCATGGTGCCGGTGAACCTTAAGCCACTTGACATGACGTTGCCTGACTCGCTGGGCAACGACTTCGCCCTGGTGCAACTGGAACTTCCCACCGACGAACCGGATCCGCACAAGGTGCTGGCCACCGCCAAGCGGCGGATGGACCGGATCAAACACGGCCACGAGGCCGCGGTGGCGTTCCGGTTCCAGGAGACCATCGCCGGGTTCAGTCGCGGCCTCTATGAGGCCTCGGTGGATTTGTTCGCCAACCGCACCCTGGGCACGCTGACCAATGTCCCGGGACCGCCTGCGATGGTGTACCTGGCCGGTAGTCCGGTGGAGGGTATCGTCGGCTGGGCTCCGGTATCGGGGGACCAGCCGATGAGTTTCACCATCGCCAGCTACAACGGCCGGGTTATCGTCGGAATCGCTTGTGACACAACGCTGGTCCCGGACCACGAGCAGATCACCGAGGGGTTCATCGACGCGTTCGAACGGCTCGCCGACGCCACCCCGGGGGTGGTGCTGATGCCGGTCAGCTGGGGACGGGCCGGGACTCGGAAAGGTCCCCGGAAAGGTGACGGCCAAAGGCGATGAGCGCCTGCCGCCCGATGTCGAGCAGGTCCTGATCGAAATCGCTGTTGTCGCGGAAGGCCAACTCCAGTACACGGTCGGCCATCTCGACGGCCACCAGCAGAGTCCGGGGATCGGTGTCCGGCGGGATGAGGCCCTTGCCGATCAGGATCGCGTGAATCCGGCCGGCCAGCGTCTGCATGCGGGCGCGAACGTGCTTGGCGACGGTGGGGGAGGTGCGCCCGCCCATCCACAGCCGAGCCGAACTCGGGTAGCGCCGGTAGTAGTGCACGTGCAGGTCGAGTTCGTTGTTGAGCAGATCGGCGACCGATGCGATCGGCCAGGTCTTCTCGGCCTCGACGCAACGTGCGTCCAACTCGGCGCAGTGGCGTTCGAGGAGTTCGTCGAGGATGGCCTCGCGGTCGGCGAAAAACCGGTACAGCGAGGGGTAGGACACCCCGGCCCGGTCGGCGATGGAGCGGGTGGTGGCGGCGTCGACGCCCTGTTCATCGGCGATCGCCGCAGCAGCGTCGAGGATGCGCACCACCGTCTGTCGGCTGCGTTCCTGAACCGGTGCCCGGCGGGGGGTCGTCACCTGCGAAACTTCCTTCATTTCCTTGACAGCTGTCGAGAGAACTATAACATTGTTAGCGTTTAGGTCCACGGTCGAAACAGGAGTCCGCATGTCCGTTGCTTCGCTCAACCAGGTCCGTCCGAAGGAATCATTGACCGGGCATGTCGACGTCCTCGTCGTCGGTGCCGGCATCTCGGGCATCGGACTCGGCCACTACCTGGTCAAGCAACGTCCCGGCAGCACCTTCGCCATCGTGGACGGCCGCGACGCTATCGGCGGCACCTGGGACCTCTTCCGCTACCCCGGTATCCGGTCGGACTCTGATTTGCACACCTTCGGCTACGAGTTCAAGCCGTGGACGTCGGACAACGCCATCGCCGACGCCCACGAAATCCTCAGCTACCTGCACGAGG
Organism: Mycobacterium sp.; assembly: GCA_018500005.2. Taxonomy (GTDB): domain Bacteria; phylum Actinomycetota; class Actinomycetes; order Mycobacteriales; family Mycobacteriaceae; genus Mycobacterium. The sequence goes on from JAHBAP020000022.1 coordinate 2,329, forward strand.
TGGTCGAGGAGGACGGCCTGGGCAAGCGGATTTTCTTCCAGCACAAGGTGATCAAGGCGGACTTCTCGAGTGAAGCCGGGCGCTGGACGGTGACCTTGGAGCGCGACGGCCAACAGTGGGACGTCACCTGCAACTGGCTATTCGGCGCGACGGGATACTACGACTACGCCAGCGGATACGCACCGCACTTCGAGGGCCAGGAAGACTTCGGGGGCCAGATCGTGCACCCGCAGTTCTGGCCGGAGGACCTCGACTACAGCGGCAAGGAGATCGTCGTCATCGGCAGTGGGGCCACCGCCGTCACGTTGATCCCGGCGATGGCCGATAAGGCCAAGCACATCACCATGCTGCAGCGTTCGCCGTCCTACGTGATGCCATTGCCTCGCAAGGACCCGCTTGCCAACAGCCTGCGAAAGGTGTTGCCGGAGAAGGCCGCCTACGCTGCGACTCGCCGATTCAACATCGGCAAGGGCCGGTTCATCTACAGCCTCTGCCAGAAGCAGCCCAAGCTCGCGCGGCGCATCATCCGCTCGGCCAACGTCAAGTTCCTGCCCAAGGACTTCGACGTCGCAACCCACTTCAACCCGACCTACAACCCGTGGGATCAGCGGCTGTGTGCGGTGCCCGACGCCGACCTGTTCAAGGTGATCGGCAAGGGCCGCGCCTCGGTGGTGACCGACAAGATCGTGCGGTTCACCTCTGACGGCATTCTGCTGGCCTCCGGCAGGGAACTCAAGGCCGACATCATCGTCACCGCCACCGGCCTGAACCTGCTGCTCTTCGGTGGCATCACGGTCTCGGTGGACGGCAAGGAGCAGACGCCGAACGAACTTCTGGTCTACAAGAGCTTCATGTTGTCGGGCATCCCTAACATGGCCTTCGCGTTCGGTTACACCAACTCGTCGTGGACGCTGAAGATCGACCTGCTGTGCGAACACCTGTGCAAGTTGATGAACTACATGGATCAGCACGGCTATACCACCGTCGTTCCGGTCTGTGACGACCCCAATATGGGTAGGCGCCCGATGCTGGACTTCGCGGCGGGATATGTTCTGCGGTCGCAGGATTCGTTCCCGAAGCAGGGCACCACTGGCCCGTGGACCATCGAGATGGACTACTGGGCCGACCACGAGCGCCTGCGCAAGGGCCCGGTGGAGGATTCCGCTTTGCGATTCGGCACGGCCAAACCCGCCGTCGTCGCGGCCGTCTCAGCCGCTGAGTGAGGAACCCTGCAGAGAGTTACTCGCACTTTGTCTGCGTGACGCCTCGCTCAACGATTAGATGGGGCCGTGACACAAGAACCTGAGCACCGGGCCGCCCTCGAGCAACTCGCTGACGCGGTTCTCGGCGCGGTCGAGCAGGTGGTGGACCCCGGTGGTCAGCACATCGAGTCCGCGCTGAACTCCATTCGGCATCGGGTGATCGAGTTCGTCCGGCGCTACCACCGACTGCAGGTCGACGTCGAAGTCGGCGCCCTCGATCATCCGGTGCTGTTCGTGGCCAACCACGGCTTCGGCGGCGTCGTCGACCTCAATGTGATGGCGGTCGGTGCGGCACTCGAGGATATCGCCGTCGACCGCCCGGTCACGTTCCTGACC
>JAHBAP020000451.1 GCA_018500005.2 Mycobacterium sp.
AGGGCGGGGGGGGGGGTGGCCGCCCCCGCCCCCCCCCACGGCGACCGGCCGGGGGGGGGAGGCAGCCCGCCCGGGGACCCCCCCGGGCGAGCCGATAGGATGAGGTACCGATTTCCCCCCGCGGATGGGGGCCCCGCCGATGTCTATTGCCGTCCGGACCGGCGGTGACGACCCCACCAAGATCGCCATGCTGGGGTTGACCTTCGACGATGTGCTGCTGTTGCCCGCCGCCTCGGACGTGATCCCGGCCGCCGCGGACACCTCCAGCCAACTGACCCGCAAGGTCCGCCTGAAGGTGCCGCTGGTCAGTTCGGCCATGGACACCGTGACCGAGGCCAGGATGGCCATCGCCATGGCCCGGGCGGGCGGCCTCGGCGTGTTGCACCGAAATCTTTCGATCACCGCGCAGGCGGCCCAGGTCGAGATGGTCAAACGCTCCGAGGCAGGCATGGTGACCGATCCGGTGACCTGCTCGCCGGAGAACACACTGGCCGAGGTAGACGCCATGTGCGCCCGATTCCACATCTCGGGGCTTCCTGTTGTCGACCGCGACGGCGCGTTGGTGGGCATCATCACCAACCGGGACATGCGCTTCGAAGTCGATATGAGCAAGCCCGTCGCCGAGGTGATGACCAAGGCTCCGCTCATCACCGCGCAGCAGGGAGTCACGGCCGATGCGGCCCTAGGGCTGTTGCGCCGCAACAAGATCGAGAAACTCCCCATCGTCGACGGCCACGGTCGGCTCACCGGGCTGATCACCGTGAAGGACTTCGTCAAGACCGAGAAGCACCCGCACGCCACCAAGGACAGCGACGGCCGACTGCTTGTCGCGGCGGCCGTCGGAGTCGGCGACGATGCCTGGGAGCGGGCCATGGCACTGGTCGACGCCGGGGTGGACGTGCTGGTGGTCGACACCGCTCACGCCCACAACCGGCGGGGGCCGGACATGGTCGGCAAGGTCAACGCCGCAGTCGGGCACCAGGTCGAGGTGGTCGGCGGCAACGTCGCAACCCGCGGGGCGGCGGCGGCGTTGGTGGGGGCCGGGGTCGACGCGGTCAAGGTCGGCGCCGGCCCCGGTTCGATCTGCACCACCCGGGTGGTCGCCGGCGTCGGCGCCCCCCAGATCACCGCGATCCTGGAGGCGGTCGCGGCCTGCGCGCCGGCCGGAGTGCCGGTGATCGCCGATGGCGGCTTGCAGTACTCCGGCGATATCGCCAAGGCGCTGGCGGCCGGCGCGTCGACGGCGATGCTGGGCTCGCTGCTGGCCGGTACCGCCGAAGCCCCCGGCGAACTGATCTTCGTCAACGGCAAGCAGTTCAAGAGCTATCGCGGCATGGGCTCCCTGGGTGCCATGCAGGGCCGCGGTTCGCTGGCGGGCGAGGCCAAGTCCTTCTCCAAGGACCGGTACTTCCAAGACGATGTGCTCTCCGAGGACAAACTGGTGCCCGAGGGCATCGAGGGCCGGGTGCCGTTCCGCGGCCCGCTGTCGACCGTGATCCATCAACTCACCGGCGGTCTGCGGGCCGCGATGGGCTATACCGGTTCGGCGACCATCGCCGACCTGCATCGGGCCCAGTTCGTCCAGATCACCGCGGCGGGGCTGAAGGAAAGCCATCCGCACGACATCACCATGACTGCCGAAGCGCCCAATTACTACGCGCGTTGAGCAGATAAATCCCGATGGGCGCTTGCGCGAAGAGGAGACAGTTAGGCCGTGCGTGACATGGTTGAAATCGGTATGGGCAGGACTGCCCGCCGCACCTATGAACTCAACGAGATCAGCATCGTCCCGTCCCGGCGGACCCGGTCTTCCCAGGACGTGTCCACCGCCTGGCAGTTGGACGCCTACCGGTTCGAGATCCCCGTCATCGCGCACCCCACCGACGCGCTGGTATCCCCGGAGTTCGCCATCGAAATGGGTCGGCTCGGCGGGCTCGGGGTGCTCAACGGCGAAGGGCTGATCGGCCGGCACGCCGACGTCGCCGACAAGATCGCGCAGGTGATCGAGGCGGCGCGCAAGGAGGAGGCCGAGTTCGATGACCCCCGGTCACTCCGCTCCTGCCAGCCGGGCTCGGCCCCGGTCCGGCTGTTGCAGCAACTGCACGCCGCACCGCTGGATCTGGACCTTCTCGCTCAGGCGGTCGCCCGGGTTCGGGAGGCCGGGGTCACCACCGCGGTTCGGGTCAGCCCGCAGAACGCCCAGGCGCTGACGCCAACGCTGGTCGCGGCCGGCATCGACCTGCTGGTCATCCAGGGCACCATCATTTCCGCCGAGCGGGTTGCCTCCAACGGCGAGCCGTTGAACCTCAAGACCTTCATCTCCGAACTCGACGTGCCGGTGGTGGCCGGCGGGGTCGCCGATCACCGCACCGCCCTGCATCTGATGCGCACCGGTGCCGCCGGGGTGATCGTGGGTTACGGCTCCACCGCCGGTGTGACCACCAGCGACGAAGTGCTCGGCATCAACGTGCCGATGGCAACGGCGATCGCTGACGCCGCCGCCGCCCGCCGTGAGTACCTCGACGAGACCGGCGGTCGCTACGTGCCCGTGCTGGCTGACGGCGACATCCACACCTCCGGTGAACTGGCCAAGGCGATCGCCTGCGGCGCCGACGCGGTACTGCTCGGAACCCCGCTGGCTGCGGCTGCCGAAGCGCTCGGCGGCGGCTGGTTCTGGCCATCGGCTGCGGCGCACCCGTCGCTGCCACGCGGTGGCCTGCTCGACGTCGAGGTCGGCGAGCGGCCCTCGCTCGATCGGGTGCTCAACGGCCCTTCCGATGATCCGTTCGGCTCGCTGAACTTGGTCGGCGGACTGCGCCGGTCGATGGCCAAGGCCGGCTATTGCGATCTCAAGGAGTTCCAGAAGGTCGGCCTGACGGTCGGTAGCTGACCCCAAACGATATTGGCGCCGAGTCCCGCGGCGCATACTTGGGACATGGATTTCGACGTTCTGGTCATCGGTTCGGGCTTCGGGGGTAGCACCACCGCACTGCGTCTGACGGAGAAGGGCTATTCCGTCGGCGTGCTGGAGGCCGGGCGCCGTTTCGCCGACCACGAATTCGCCAAGACCTCCTGGCGGCTGCGGGACTTCGTCTGGGCGCCGGCTCTGGGCTGCTACGGCATTCAACGCATCAACGTGCTGCGCAACGCGCTGATCCTGGCCGGCGCCGGCGTCGGCGGCGGGTCGCTGAACTACGCCAACACCCTCTATGTGCCGCCGGACCCGTTCTTCAACGACAAGCAGTGGTCGCATATCACCGACTGGCGTGCCGAACTGATGCCGCACTATGACCAGGCCACCCGGATGCTCGGGGTCGTCAAGAACCCGACCTTCACCGACGCCGACCGGATCATGAAGGACCTCGCCGACGAAATGGGCGTGGGTGACACGTTCACCGCCACCCCGGTCGGGGTGTTCTTCGGCGTAGACGGTCAGAAGCAGCCCGGTCAGACCGTGCCCGATCCCTTCTTCGGCGGTGTAGGCCCGGACCGGACCGGTTGTATCGAATGCGGCGAGTGCATGACGGGCTGTCGGCACGGCGCCAAGAACACCCTGGTCAAGAATTACCTCGGGTTGGCCGAAAAGGCCGGCGCGCAGGTGATCCCGATGACCACCGTCGCCGGTTTCGAACAACGCGGCGACGGCGCCTGGCAGGTGCACACCAAGCGCACCGGTCGGCTGCTGCCCGGCGGCAGAAAGACCTACACCGCCCGGCATCTGGTCCTGGCCGCCGGCACCTACGGCACCCAGAGCCTGCTGTTCAAGATGAACGACGCCGGCAAGCTTCGGCTGTCGTCGAAGTTGGGAGTGTTGACCCGCACCAACTCCGAATCGATCGTCGGAGCGCAGACGCTCAAGGTCAATCCCGATCTCGACCTCACCCACGGGGTGGCCATCACCTCCTCGATCCACCCCACCAGCGACACCCACATCGAGCCGTGTCGCTACGGCAAGGGTTCCAACGCGATGGGTCTGCTGCAGACACTGATGACCGACGGCACCGGACCGCAGGGTACCGACGTGCCGCGCTGGAAGCAGATGGTGCGCAGCGCTATTCGCCACCCGTATCGGGCCTCCAAGGTCTTCATCCCGCGGCGGTGGAGCGAACGCACCGTCATCGCACTGGTCATGCAGAACCTGGACAACTCGATCACCACGTTCACCAGGAAGGGCATTCTCGGCCGGCGGATGACCAGCAAGCAGGGGCACGGCGAACCGAACCCGACCTGGATCCCGGTCGCAAACCAGGCCACCCGTCGCATCGCCGAGAAGATCGACGGGGTGGCGGCGGGCAGTTGGGGTGAACTGTTCAACATCCCGATGACGGCTCACTTCCTGGGCGGCGCGGCCATCGGGGACAGCGCCGAGACCGGAGTCATCGATCCCTACCACCGGGTGTACGGCTACCCGAGCCTGTATGTGGTTGACGGAGCGGCGATTTCGGCGAACCTGGGGGTCAACCCGTCGCTGTCGATCACCGCCCAGGCCGAGCGTGCGGCGGCCCTGTGGCCGAACAAGGGTGAGTCCGACCAGCGTCCGGCGCAGGGCGAGAACTACCGGCGCCTGGACCCCATCGCGCCGGCGCGTCCGGTGGTTCCCGCGCACGCACCCGGGGCCCTGCGCTCACTGCCGATCGTCGCGATCACGTCAGGTTCCTCGGACGCTTCTGCACAGGCCACTGTGGTGCTCGGCCCGGCGGCCGAGGCGGCGCCGGTGATAGTGGACGGCACTGGGCCAGCCTGATCTCGGGCGGGACTTAGACTGTCCCGGTGCAACCGCCTGACCACTCTGCAACTCCGCGCCCCGTCCTGGTGGTCGACTTCGGCGCCCAGTACGCCCAGCTGATCGCGCGACGGGTGCGCGAGGCCCGGGTGTTCTCTGAGGTGGTCCCGCACACCCTGTCCGTTGAGCAGATCAAGGAACGCGACCCGCAGGCCATCGTGCTCTCCGGTGGCCCGGCCAGCGTCTACGCCGACGGCGCTCCGACTCTGGACCCGGCGCTGTTCGACCTCGGAGTCCCGGTGTTCGGCATCTGCTACGGGTTCCAGGCGATGGCCCAGGCACTCGGCGGGACCGTCGAGCGGACCGGGACCAGCGAGTACGGGCGTACCGATCTCGATGTGTTGGGCGGTGACCTGCACGCCGGGCTGCCCGGCACCCAACCGGTGTGGATGAGCCACGGTGACGCGGTGACCGCCGCGCCCGACGGGTTCGACGTGGTCGCCGCCAGCGCCGGTGCGCCGGTGGCAGCCTTCGAGGACCGAGGCCGCATGCTCGCCGGGGTGCAGTACCACCCCGAGGTGATTCACAGTCCGCACGGCCAGCAGGTGCTCAGCCGGTTCCTGCACGAGTTCGCCGGTATCGGACCGACCTGGACGCCGGCCAATATCGCCGAGACGCTCATCGAGTCGGTTCGCGAGCAGATCGGCGACGGCCACGCCATCTGCGGTCTGTCCGGGGGAGTGGACTCAGCGGTTGCCGCCGCTCTGGTGCAGCGCGCCATCGGTGATCGTTTGACGTGCGTGTTCGTCGACCACGGACTGCTGCGCGCCGGGGAACGTGAACAGGTGCAGCGCGACTTCGTCGCCGCCACCGGGGCACGCCTAGTGACCGTCGACGCCGCCGACCGGTTCCTGGAGGCATTGTCTGGGGTGAGCAACCCGGAGGGCAAGCGCAAGATCATTGGGCGGGAGTTCATCCGAGCCTTCGAGGAGGCGGTGCGTGACCTCTCCTCCGCGGCGGAGATCGACTTCCTGGTCCAGGGCACGCTGTATCCCGACGTCGTGGAGTCCGGCGGCGGCACTGGCACCGCCAACATCAAGAGCCATCACAACGTCGGGGGATTGCCGCCCGACCTCAAGTTCAGCCTCGTCGAGCCGCTTCGGCTGCTGTTCAAGGACGAAGTTCGCGCGGTGGGCCGCGAGCTGGGACTGCCCGAGGAAATCGTTGCGCGCCAACCATTCCCGGGCCCGGGACTGGGCATCCGCATCGTCGGGGAAGTGACTGCCGAGCGACTCGACACCCTGCGCCGGGCCGATCTGATCGCTCGGGAGGAACTGACCTCGGCGGGTCTGGACAATCAGATCTGGCAGTGCCCGGTGGTACTACTGGCCGATGTCCGCTCGGTCGGCGTGCAAGGCGACGGACGTACCTACGGCCATCCGATCGTGCTGCGTCCGGTATCCAGCGAGGACGCCATGACCGCCGACTGGACCCGGGTTCCCTACGAGGTGCTGGAGCGCATCTCGACGAGGATCACCAACGAGGTGCCTGAGGTCAACCGGGTCACCCTGGATGTCACCAGCAAGCCGCCCGGCACCATCGAGTGGGAGTGACCCGCTTAAGTCCTTGATTCAGCGGCGATTTCGGCGATCGACGCATCGAGCGCCTTGTCTCGCGGTCCATCGTGTTCTCGAACAGGATGGCCGCGAGGATCCGATTCCCGGCGAAGCTCGGGCTGGTGATGATCCGGGTGCGCATCTGGTGGACGAGGTCGAGCATCTGCTCGTCGCCGGAGTAGGCGTCCTCGGCGATGCCGTACAACCGGAGCGCCTTCGGCGTGCTGCCCCCGCTCTGGTCGAGGGCGGCGACGAATCCCTGCCCGTGTGTGAGCTTCTCCGCCTGCGCTGAATTCACCGGGTTCATAGGCCCATGCTGTCAGAGCTCTTGACGTTTGTCGGGGGGCCGGTGTTTACTCACAACATCGAACATATATTCGAAAACAAGTGGTGTCGATCGCGGCTGGAGGTGGGCGATGGCGGCGGCAATTGCCCCGCAGAAACGGCAGCTTAACCGCGCTGAGCAGCTAGAACAGCTGCGCCGTCAGAGGGCGGCGGTGTCCGGGAAAGTGGGTGCCCGGTGGCGTCCCGCGGAGCCTTCCGATGATCTCCTGCCCGCCGGTGAATCTTTGCTGGCAGTCCCGGATGCGCTGGCTGAGCTGCTCCCGGGCGGGTTGCCGAAAGGGACCGTCGCGGTGCTCTCAGGCGCCCGTTCACTGCCGGTCGGCATGGCCGCCGCGGTAACGGCCGCGGGTGGTTACGCGGCCGTGGTCGGGCTGCCGGACTTCGGGCTGCTGGCCGCCGCCGAGATGGGAGCGGACCTCAGCCGGCTGGCGGTGATCCCGCAACCTGGTGCTGATCCGGTCGAGGTGGCCGCCGTGCTGATGGACGGGATGGACCTGGTGGTACTGGGCCTGGCCGGACGCAGCGTGCCACCCACCCGGTCCCGGGCAGTGGTAGCCCGGGCCCGGCAGCGCGGATGCGCCCTTCTTGTCACTGGAGGGCGCTGGCATGGCGCCTCGGTGCGGATGGACGCCCGGGTGTGCGGGTACGACATCACCGGGCCGGCTGGCTGCGGACGGATCAGCCG
>JAHBAP020000557.1 GCA_018500005.2 Mycobacterium sp.
ATGTGGGCTCGTTCAATACCGAGATGGTCCAGGACCGCCGGCCAGTTCGCCCCGCGAGGTGATCGTGGAGAACTCGGTCCGGGTGTCCAAGATCATCGGCAGCCCGGCCTACCCGGTGTCCGAGGAGCAGTTGCGGGCGAACGCGATCGAAAACTACGAGCGCTCGTTCTACCCGCAGGGCATCGGCCGGCACTTCGACGCCGTGCTGGGCAGTGGCAGCCTCAAACGCTACGACGCCCGGATCGACGCGCCGACGGTTGTCATCCACGGCCGGGCCGACAAACTGATGCGCCCCGCCGGCGGGCGGGCGATTGCCGACGCGATCCCCGGCGCACGCCTGGGGCTGTTCGACGGCATGGGGCACAACCTGCCCGAACCGCTGTGGGACGACCTCATCAGCGAACTCGATAGGACGTTTTCGCAGTTCGCTGGTGTCCTGCGGGCAGACGGATAGTCCGACACGGGTACTATCGTCGTGTTCCTGCAGCAGGTTGGGAGCACGGTATCGTCGCGAAACCAACCAGTTCCACCGCTCGCGGGGGCCGTGGTGGTCGATACATCAAGCAGCACGGGGAGCTAATCAATTTATGCCTGAAACCAGCGACAGCCAGGACATGCGTCCGCACTTCGAGGACATCCAGGCCCACTACGACCTCTCGGACGACTTCTTCGGGCTCTTCCAGGATCCGACCCGCAAGTACAGCTGCGCCTACTTCACCGGTCCCGATGCCACGCTGTCGGAAGCCCAGATCGCCAACGTCGATCTCAATCTGGACAAACTGGACCTCAAGCCCGGTATGACGCTGCTCGAGATCGGGTGCGGCTGGGGCCTGACCCTGCAGCGCGCCATGGAGCGCTACGACGTCAATGTGATCGGCCTGACGTTGTCGAAGAACCAGCAGGCCTACTGCCGGGAACTGCTGGGAAAGGTCGACAACGGCCGGACATTCGACGTCCGCCTGGAAGGCTGGGAGCAGTTCCACTCACCGGTGGACCGGATCGTCTCCATCGAGGCCTTCGAACACTTCGGATTCGAGCGCTACGACGACTTCTTCAAGAACTGCTTCGACATCCTGCCCGAGGACGGCCGGATGACCATCCAGAGCAGCGTCGCCTACCACCCCTATGACCTCGCCGCCCGCGGCAAAAAGTTGACGTTTGCGTTAGCTAGGTTCATCAAGTTCATGTACACCGACATCTTCCCGGGCGGGCGCCTGCCCAGCACCTCGATGATGATCGAGCACGGCGAGAAGGCCGGCTTCACAGTGCCCGAGGCGATGTCGTTGCGGAACCACTACATCAAGACCCTAGGCCTGTGGGCCGACGCCCTGGAGCGCAACAAGCAGGCCGCCGTCACCGCCACTGACGAGGCCACATACGACAAATACATGCGGTATTTGAAGGGCTGCCAGTACCACTTCATCGACGAGGCAATTGATGTCAGCCTGGTCACCTACCTCAAACCGGGCGTTCCCGCCGCATAACGCGACTTACATTTCCGCTCTTTCAAAGAACTTGAGAACGCACGTTTTTCCTGCTTACCGGAAGCCGTGTCAGGCCTGGGAAAAATCTGAGGGACTTTAGGCCCTACGTTTGCCCGTTCAGGTTGACAACCGATAGTCCGGGTGGAAAGGTTCACCCTGAACGTATGAACGAGACTCTTCTAGGGATGGGGATCCTCTAATGACTACCGCTTCCGCAAAGCTCCAATTGGGTGTCGCGACCATGGCCGTGGCCGCCGCCGCCGCCATCGCCCCGGTGGTCGCCCCGATCTCGCACGCCGCTCCCAGCATTCCGGCCCCCGCGCAGGTTCTGGTGTGGGGTTCCGACGATCTTGACCCGGCTCTGCTGGCCCAACTCAACGACGCACCCGAGGCTGCTGCCGTCGGCGTCACCGCCAACGCGGCAACTCCTGGTCCGATCGCCCAGCTGATCATCTACACCGTCCAGGGCATCGCCAAGGGCATCCAGGGCGTGGCTCGCGGCACGGTCGTCGTCGGCGGAACGGTCGTGTATGCCTCCCTGGCCTTCACCGGCGGCGTCCTCACCACGGTCGGCAACGTCCTGCCCGGCCCGATCGGCAACGTCTTCACCAACATTGGCGAGGCGACCACCCAGGTCGCCAACAACGTCGCCGAGGCCATCCACATCGGCCCGTACGGCACCGTGGCCTAACCAGGCACTTCACTAAGCTCCGAGCGAATCGCCAGTTGTCCAAGTGGCAACTGGCGATTCGTTTTTGGTTAGCTATGGGGGTTGTCCGATAGCGCCTAACCCATCAGGTCCTTGGGAGATGTAAAGAAGTGACTCATTCATCGGTCGGCGACGACCAACAGCCCTGGTTCAAACGCCGCGGCGTTGTCCGGGCTGCACTCGTCGCTCTCGCTGTCGTCCTGTTGTTCGGCGGCTGGCTCGGGTTCAAGGCCCTGGCGGCGAAGAACGGCCTCGAACAGGCACGTGAAAGCGCGCAGGAGTCCAAGGACGCACTGCTCGGCGGGAAGACCGAGGACGCATCACGCTTCGCGGCCGAAGCGCAGTCTCATGCCCAGTCGGCCCGGGACGCCACACACTCCCTGCCGTGGAACATCGCTGCCGCGGTGCCGCTGGTGGGAAGCCCGTTCAAGACCGGTCAGCAGATCTCCGATGTGGTGCTGGACCTGGCCGCCGACGTGTTGAAGCCGACCGCGGACGCCGGCATGGATGTCGCGCCGAACCGGCTGTTCAGCAACGGTCAACTCGACGTGAAGGCACTGCGCAAAGACGAACCGACGCTGAGCACGATCGCCGACAACGCCGCGCGCATCAATACCGACGCCCAAGCGATCACCGACCCGCACTTCCCCGTTCTCAGCGGCGCCCGGTCGCAACTGCAGGAACAGACGTCCGATCTGGCGAAACTGATGAAGAACACCGCGCTGGCGGCAAAGGTCGCGCCGTCTCTGATGGGTGCCGATGGTCCGCGCAGCTACTTCATGGGGTTCCAGACCAACGCCGAGGCCCGGGGTACGGGTGGCCTCCTCGGTGGCTTCGGGGTTCTGCGCTTCGTCGACGGCAAGCCGAGCATCGAGAAGCTCGGGCCGAACACCACGCTGATGGACGGGCCGTTCACACCCTTCCCCGTCGATCCCGAGTTCGACGCGCAATACGGGTTCACCAACCCGACCACCGATATCCGCAACAGCAACCAGAGTTCGCACTTCCCGTTCGCCGGTGAAATCTGGAAGGGCATGTGGGCGCAGAAGTCCGGGATGAACGTCGACGGCGCCATCGCCATCGACCCGATCGCGCTGAGCTACATCCTCGGGGCGACCGGTCCGGTGGTGATGCCGGACGGCGAAACGGTGTCGGAGAACAATGTCGTCGAACTCACCGAGTCGACCCTCTACCAGCGTTTCCCGACCGACCAGGTCGCCCGTAAGCAGTACCTGCAGGACATCGCCACCGAGGTGGTCAAGAAGTTGACCAAGCCGGTGGAGTCACCACGCAAACTGCTCGACGCTCTGGGCCGGGCGGTCAGTGAGCGCCGGATTGCCGTCTGGAGTGCCAATCCCGCCGACCAGAAACTCCTGGAAGAGACCCCGCTCGCCCATGTGATCCCCGATGATCCAGCACCCTACGCCGGGGTCGTCATCAACAATCTCGGCGGCAACAAGATGGACTACTACCTGAAGCGCGAGATCGAGTACGTCGCCGATGGTTGCAAGGGTGACACCCGGCAGTCCACTGTCACCGTCAAGTTGACCAACACCGTGGTCGACGTGGACGCCAACGCTCTGACGGACTACGCCGGCGGCCGGTTGGGCTTCCACCCCGAAATCGAGGCGGACATCCCCAAGGGCACGATGCTGACCTCGGTTCGGCTCCTCGCAACCAAGGATGCGAAACTCGCGAGCGTTCTCGTCGATGGCACGCGCACCCCGGTTTTCCAGACGACAGAGCGCAACCACCCGAGTTTCGAAGCTCAGGTGGCCATCCCGCCGGGGAAGACCGTCGAATTGGTGTTCCAACTTTCCGAGCCGACGAGTGCGGGCGAACCACGGGTTCCTGTTCAGCCTCTGAAGGACGAGGTAAACCCGAAAGTGTCGGTACCGGCATGTTCGTAATGCCCCGGGCGATAGATCGGCACCAGACAGCCAGAAACAGACGATCAGCGGTGGTGGAAAGACCTTGAATCTGCAGGATTTTTTGAAGCTTCTCCGAACCAGGTGGGTGACGGTACTGGTCGCCACCGTGGCTTTGGTGCTTCTCGCAATTCTTTACACGGTGATGACGACGCCGCTGTATCAGGCATCCACCCGACTCTTCGTCTCCACGACTGCCGGTAAATCGGCCAGTGACCTCTACCAGGGCAACCGCCTGTCACAAGATCGTGTGCTCTCCTATACCGAGTTGTTGATGGGCGAAACACTGGCCCAGCGGACCATCGACAAACTGGACCTCGATATGAGCGCCAACGGGCTGAAGGCGAAGGTCAAGGCGACGGCCAAGCCGGACACCGTTCTGATCGACGTGAACGTGCTCGATGCTTCGCCATTGCGAGCGCGCGATATCGCAAACGCGTTGTCCGACGAGTTCGTGGTGATGGTTCGGGAGTTGGAAACGCCCGAACCCGGAGCAAAGCCCGACGCCCGAGTGATCGTCGAGCAGCGCGCCTCGGTACCGAAGAGCCCGGCGATCCCCAATCCGAAGCGCAACATCGCCGCCGGCTTGGTCGCCGGCCTGCTGTTGGGAACCGGCTTGGCGCTCCTGCGTGACCGACTCGACAACACCGTCAAAAGTCGCGAAACCCTCGAAGAGATCACGCACGTCGGAATGGCCGGCAGCATCCCCCTCGACAAGGATCGTCGTAGAGAGGCGGCAATCTCCTTTGAGACCAGCAACACCGGCATCTCGGAGGCTTTCCGGAAACTCCGGACAAACCTGCAGTTCCTCAACGTCGACAACCCCCCACGAGTCATTGTCATCACCAGTTCGACTCCGTCCGAAGGGAAGTCGACTACAGCGATCAATATCGCCCTCGCGCTCGCAGAGGCCGAATACAGCGTCGTCCTGGTCGACGGCGACATGCGACGACCTTCCGTCGACAAGTACCTGGACCTGGTGGGATCGGTTGGCTTCAGCACCGTACTCAGCGGCGGTGCAAGCCTGTCTGAGGTTCTGCAAACGACCAAGTACCCGCGGCTAACCGTTCTAACTGCAGGAACGATTCCGCCCAACCCCAGTGAACTGCTGGGTTCGCAGGCGGCGAAGAAGGTCATCAGCGATTTGCGCGAGCAGTTCGACTACGTCATCGTCGACTCCTCGCCGCTTCTCGCGGTCACCGATGGAGCCATCCTCGCCACAAATGCTGATGGCGCCCTGATCATGGCCCGCTACGGGGAGACGAAGCGCGAGCAACTGGCCCACGCGGTGGGAACGCTAGAAAATGTTGGCGCGACGCTACTGGGTGCGGTGTTCACAATGACTCCTTCGCGCGGGCACTCGTACTACAGCTACAACTACAACTACAACTACTACGGGGAAGACCGGGTCCGGGAGCACGCCGCTGATGCTCAGGAAGCCTCGGTTGAAGACGTCACTCCTCCACCCCCGAGGGCGAACGGCACCAAGGTCGACAGCCCGGAATCTGCGCGTAAAAGCCTCGAGGGTTAAGACCGAGGCGGTTCGCAAGCGATGACGGAAGTTGGTGGACGGCGACGGGTGTCGGCCGTTATCCGGGCGTACAACGAGGCTCAGCACATCGGCCGATTACTCGAAGGTCTTCAGCAGCAGACTGTCGGACTCGACGAAATCATCGTCGTTGACTCGGGTTCATCCGACGACACCGTCGCGATAGCCGAGGCGGCCGGCTGTTCGCTGGTCCATATCGCCAAGAGTGAGTTTTCCTTTGGCCGAGCGCTGAACCGAGGTTGCGCCGCGGCAAGCGGCGATGTCCTTCTGTTCGCCTCTGCTCACGTCTATCCGGTCTACAACACCTACGTCGAACACATCGTGAGCGCATTCGACCGAGACGGGGTCGGAATCGCTTACGGACGCCAAGTCGGAGACGAGCGAACCAAATTTTCCGAATCACGCGTGATGTTGAAATGGTTCCCCAGTCAGAACATCTGGGATCAGGGTCACCCCTTCAGTAACAACGCCAACGCCGCAGTTCTCAAATCAGTATGGCAAGAGTCGCCTTACGACGAGACGCTCACCGGCCTCGAGGATCTCGACTTCGCGAAGAAGGCGCTCGCTCGGGGGTACAAGATTTCGTACGTCGCAGACGCACCCGTAGTCCACGTCCACGAAGAATCGTGGAACATCATCCGCAACCGCTACCGGCGTGAAGCCATGGCGTACTCCCGAATCGTCGAGGGTTCGAAGATGTCGCTTCAGGGCGCGGTCGGCCTAGCGCTATCGAACATCGCCGGCGATTACAGGGATGCCATCAAGGCACGCCGCGTTCTCGGCAATGTGCTGAGCATCCCCCTTTTTCGGACTGCCCAGTTCATGGGGGCATGGGAGGGGTTCCGGGCCCCCGACGACCTGTCAACCCAGCTGCTACAACGTTTCTACTACCCCAGTGACGACAACAGCGATCAGGAGACGCCCGAACCTGGGCGCAGAATTCAGTATTCGGAAGACAGATAAGTCATGTCACGTACCGTCGCCATCGTGCCGATGCGTCACAACAGTGAACGCGTCCCCGGCAAAAACTATCGCCCGCTCGCCGGGATTCCGCTCTACCACCATGTCGTTCGGACCTTGAGTGACGTACCGGAAATCAACACGGTCGTGATCGACACGGACAGCGAATTCATCATCGAGGACTGCGAAACGCATTTCCCAGACGTTCAGGTACTACTACGGCCTGAGCACCTTCGTGATGGCAATATCGCCATGAATGACGTGTTGGTCAACACGCTGGACCAAGTCAACGCGGACGTAGTTCTGCAGACGCACTCCACCAACCCGTTCCTCAAGCCCGCAACGGTATCTGCGGCCCTGCAACTCTTCGCTCACTCGGGCACTGAATGCGATTCGGTGTTCAGCGTGACGAGATTGCAGGCGCGACTGTGGGACGCGGAAACACAGCCAGTCAACCACGACCCGGCGGTATTGCTGCGCACACAGGACCTCCCCCCTCTCCTCATCGAGAACCCGTGCTTCTTCATCTTCACCCCCGAGTTGCTGCGCCGACGCAACAACCGCATCGGCGAACGGCCTCTGATGTTCGAGATGTCTCCCCTGGAAGCTATCGACATCGACATCGAAGAAGATTTCGCGCTCGCAGCAGCCATCGCAGAACGCAGGATCACACAGCCGTGAGCACCCTACCGTTGATCCTGGTGACCTGCCGACAGATGCAGGTTGAGTTGCCGCAGCATCGGGAGCGCATCGAGAATCTCGGGTATGAAGTTGTGGCACCGGACCTCGGTGACCGTCAACAGTTCACCGCCCGCGAACTACTCGAGTACAGTCCCCGCCTGGTCGGCATCATTGCCGGAGACGACGACCTGAGCCGCGAATTCTTCGAGGGGACAAAGAAACTCAAGACGGTGGTCCGTTGGGGCATTGGCATGGACTCCGTCGATCGGGATGCGGCCGAGGCACATGGGGTAACCGTTCGCAACACCCCGGGCGTCTTCGGAGAAGAGGTGGCCGATTCCGCATTCGGTTACATCCTGATGCTTGCCCGCGGGTTTCTTCAGGTGGATGCCGCTGTTCGGCGCGGTGACTGGCCCAAACACGAGGGCATCACGCTTGCCGGCTCCCAACTGGGGGTCGTGGGTATGGGTTCCATCGGTCGAGAGATCGCCGCGCGCGGAATCGGTTTCGGCATGAATGTCGTGGCCTTCGACCCGCTCGTCACCGCCGCGCCGACAGGAGTCTCGCTCGTCGGTCTCGACAGGCTGATGTCAACAAGTCGGTTCATCGTTCTAGCATGCCCCTTGACCCCGGAGACGTATCACCTCATCGACGCCGAACGGCTAGCGCTGGTGAAAAGCGACACTTACTTGGTCAACGTGGCTCGGGGGCCGGTGG
>JAHBAP020000236.1 GCA_018500005.2 Mycobacterium sp.
GTGCCGGCCGGCCCGGCTTGGTGGGCGTCGGCCAGCACGGACCCACGCAGAAATAGTCGACGTCCTCCATCAGTGCGCCGGCCGCCTGGCCGTTCCCGTGGGTGGACCGGCCGATGACGACGTCCGGTCCGACGATCTCGCGGGCCACCTTCAACGGAAGGTCGTTCTGCCCCAGGTGCAGGACGTCGGCGCGGGCGGCTCGGGCGATATCGGCGCGGTCGTTGACCGCCACCAGCGCACCGTGGCGGCGTGCCGCTTCGGTCAGGATTTCCAACGCAGCCAGTTCACCGTCGGCATCCAGGGGGCCGAACTGTTGCTCGCCGGCCGAACCCTTATCGCGAAGTTGAATGATGTCCACCCCGCCGGCCAGGACATCTTCGGCGAACTCGGCCAGGTCGCCGCGCTCTCGTCGGGCGTCGGTGCACAGGTACAGGCGGGCGGAGTCGAGCCGTGAGTGACGTTCGTGCACACCGAGACGCTAGCGGCTGGCGTGAGTTTCCGACACGGATCTCCAACCTGAACGGTCGTGCCGTGATGTTCGCCGACCGTCGGAACCTGGGCGGTCGCGGTGACACAATCGGTGAATGGCCGAGGATGAGCTCGTCGACCCACCGATGCACGACCTGCGTTCCAAGGGGCTGAAGAAAGGGTCGGTGACCCTCGTCGGGGCGGTGTCGATCGGACTGGCGGCCACTGCGCCGGCCTACTCGCTGACCGGGGCCTTGGGCCACGGGGCGGCAGAGGCGGGTTATCAACTGCCGGTCGTGTTCATCATCGCGGTGGTCCCGATGTTTTTCGTGGCGCTGGCCTATAAGCACCTCACCGACGCCGCGCCCGACGCGGGGACGGTATTCACCTGGGGATCGAAGGCGATCCTGCCGCACATCGGCTGGATCGGCGGCTATGCGCTGCTGTTGTCCAGCGTTCTGGCAGGTGTGGGGGCGGCCGGAATCACCGTCAACGCCGTGACCGTCGCACTGGGACTGGAGGACTCTTCGAACTGGGTCCAGATGGGGATCGCGGCTGTCTTCATCCTCGTCACCACCTGGCTGGTGTCCCGCGGCGCGGAGGAGTCCTCGCGAACCACCATGCTGCTGACCATCATTCAGTACGGCGGCCTGATCCTGTTCGCGCTGATCCTCTTGATCAACATCGTCCGACGCGAGGACGACCGCCACGTTCAACCGTTCTCCTGGGAGTGGTTCAACCCCTTCGCCATCGAAAGTTTTGCCGCACTGCTGGGCGGATTCCTGGTGGCGGTCTTCATCTTCTGGGGTTTCGACGCCGCGCTGTCCATGTCGGAGGAGACCGAGGGCACGCCGGGTCAGTCCGGCCGGAGCGGGGTCACCGCGATCGTCATCACGGTGATCACTTACGTGGTGATCAGTGTCGCTGCGCTGGCTTTCGCGGGCACCGACCCGACGAGTTCGCTGAGTTTGACCAACGAGGCCAACATCGATGATGTCTTCTCCGCGATGGCGCGGGCGGCAGTCGGGCCCTACGGCGCGGTCGCCGCGGCACTGATCATCGGACTCTCGGCGTTCTCGGCCACCATCTCCACAGTGATGGCCACGGTCCGGTCGGTGTTGTCGATGGCGACCTACAAAGCCCTGCCCGAACGGTTCGCCTCGGTCGACCAGGTAGTGCAGACCCCCAAGTTCGCCACCTGGTTCATCGGTCTGACGACGCTGAGCATCTATTGCGGACTGACTTGGTATTCCGACAGCATCGTCGAAGACTGCGTCTACAGCGTCGGGATCTCGATCATCACCTATTACAGCGTGGTCGCGGTCTCCTGCGTCATCTACTTCTGGGACACCGCCTTCCAGTCCTGGCGTACCGCCCTCGGACAGGTGATCCTGCCCGGATTGGCGGCGCTGATCCTCATACCTGTCGGCGTTATCGAGGCCTACCAGATGGCTCAACCGGAAAACAGTTCTGGCGCCTCGTTGGCCGGAGTCGGCGTCGTCTTCATCATCGGAGTGGTCAGCCTGCTCTTCGGTGTCCTGCTGATGATGCTGTGGAACCTCAAGTCCCCGGCCTTCTTCCGCGGCGAGACGCTGAAGAAGGAACGCACCCATCGGACGTCTAACCTGGGCCGATGATCCAGAAGCGCATCGCGGCAGCATGCCTTGCACTGGCCGCAACGGTGCCGGGTTGCACCAGAGCCGTCGACAACGCCCAGCCCGTCGTCGAGAATCGGGCCGCCAAAGAGTTCGCCGCACAGCTGCGCGACAAGCTCACAGTCGAGGCGATGACGGCCCATCTCGGCAAGCTTCAGGAGATCGCCGACGCCCACGGCGGAAACCGTGCCATCGGAACCCCCGGCTACGAAGCCAGCGTCGACTACGTGGTCGAGTCGTTGCGATCCAGGGGCTTCGACGTTTTGACCCCGGAATTCCAGACCCGGGTTTTCACCCACGGTGACCCCACCCTGACGGTCGGCGGTTCTGCCATCAAGGCCGGTGTTCTGCAGTACAGCGGCGGCACCCCGGCGGACGGGGTCAGCGGCCCCCTGGTCGCCGCCCCGGCCGATGACACGCCGGGCTGTGCGCCCGCCGACTACGACGGCCTGCCGGTGAAGGGGGCGGTTGTCCTGGTGGACCGGGGAAGTTGTCAGTTCTCCGAAAAGCAGGCGATCGCGGCGAAACTGGGTGCGATTGCCATGGTGGTCGCCGACAATGTCGACGAGGAGAAGATGGGAGGCACGTTGGGGGAGAACAACGCGGTTACCATCCCGGTCGTCAGTGTCTCCAAGGCCGACGGCGCCCGTCTTCGCTCCGCGCCCGGTCCGGCCACCGTCAAACTCGATGCGACGACGAGAACGATCTCGGCGCGAAATGTGATCGCCCAGACCAAGACCGGCTCACCGCAGAACGTCGTCATGGTCGGTGGTCATCTCGACAGCGTGCCCGAGGGGCCCGGCATCAACGACAACGGTTCGGGTATCGCGGCCGTGTTGGAGACTGCGCTGCAGCTCGGCAGTGAAGCCGCCGTCAACAACGCCGTCCGGTTCGGGTTCTGGGGAGCCGAGGAGGTCGGCATCGTCGGCTCCAGGAAGTACGTAGCCTCGCTGAACGCCGAACAACTCAAAGACATCGCGCTGTATCTCAATTTCGACATGCTCGGGTCGCCGAATCCCGGTTACTTCACCTACGACGGGGACCAGTCGACCGAACTCGGCCGCGACCAGAGTCCGCCGCGGATACCGGAGGGTTCGGCCGGGATCGAACGCACCTTCGTGGGCTACCTGAAGTCCGCCGGCAAGACCGCCGAGGACACTTCCTTCGACGGGCGTTCGGACTACGACGGTTTCACCAAGGCGGGTATTCCCGCCGGGGGTTTGTTCTCCGGCGCGGAGGAGGAGAAGAGCCCGCAGCAGGCCGGACTTTGGGGCGGAACCGCCAATGCCCCGTTCGACCCGAACTACCACAAGCCCACCGACACCCTGGAACACGTCGACCGCACCGCCTTGGACATCAACGGCCGCGGAGTCGCCTGGGCGGTCGGGATGTATGCCACCGATCTGAATGGGCGCAACGGAATTCCTGCCCGGGAGGACCGCACCCGCCACGTCATCACCGACCGCTAAGGGCACCAAGGGGGCATCACGGTGAAGCAACTGACACCCGAGGCGGTGGCTGGTTCGGTCGCCAGACAATTCACGCCCAGCGCGCTGATGCCGGGTTTGGCGCAGTTCCGTAACTACGACCGGTCATACCTGCGCGGTGACATCCTGGGCGGACTCACCGTCGCGGCCTACCTGGTCCCGCAGGTGATGGCCTACGCCACCCTGGTGGGCGTTCCCGCGGTCAACGGCCTGTGGTGCGCGCTGCCGCCACTGTTCCTCTACGCGATCTTCGGAACCTCGCGGCTGATGTCCGCCGGCCCGGAGTCGACAGTCGCATTGATGACCGGAACGGCCATTGCCCCGTTGGCCGGCGGCGACATGGCCGTCTATCTCTCGATGTGCGCGATCCTGGCGATCATGGTCGGGGTCATCTGTCTGTTCGCCGGCGCGATCCGGCTGGGCTTCCTGGCCGACCTGCTGTCCAAACCGATCCTGGCGGGCTATATGGCCGGCCTGGCCGTGATCATGATCGCCAGCCAACTGGGCAAGTTCACCGGCGCACCCGTCGAAGGCGACGAGGTGATCGAGGAGGTCCAGTCGCTGTGGTCGGTTCGCGATCAGATCCACAACCCGACGCTGATCTTCTCGATGGTGATTCTGGTGATCCTGCTGATCTTCGCGAAGGTGATCCCGAAATTGCCCGGTCCGCTGTTCGCGGTGCTGCTGGCCACCGCGGCGGTACCGGTCTTCGGTCTGGAGAAGTTCGGTATCAAGACGATCGGCGAGGTGCCCGGCGGACTTCCGCCTTTCAGCCTCGCGCATATCGAGATGCATGCCAACGACCTCAACAATCTCGCAGCCGTCGCCGTCGGGATCACGATCGTCGGATTCGCCGACACCATCGCGACGGCACGATCTTTCGCCGCCAAGGACGGCAGCAAGATCGACGGCAATGCCGAATTGCGGGCGATGGGCGTCTACAACATCGGCGCTGCGATGGCGCAGGGTTTCCCGGTCAGTTCCAGTGCAAGCCGCACCGCCCTGGGGTTCCTGATCGGCGCACGCACCCAGTTGTACGCGCTGGTGGCCCTGGTCGGCGTGATACTCATCCTGATCTTCGCGCACGGCCTATTGGCGCAGTTCCCGAAGGCTGCGCTGGGGGCACTGGTGGTCTACGCCGGTCTGCGGTTGATCGACATCCCGGAGTTCAAGCGGCTCTTCCGATTCCGCCGCGATCGGGGGTTGAGTAGTGAGTTCGTGCTGGCCATCCTCACCTTCATCGCGGTGTTGCTGCTCGGCGTGCTCTACGGAGTCATCGCGGCCGTCGGTATCTCGATCCTCAACCTGTTGCGCCGGGTGGCTCGGCCGCATGACGCGGTGCTGGGCTTCGTGCCCGGCATGCCCGGGATGCACGACATCGATGACCATCCGGACGCGACGTTGGAGCCGGGCTTGATGATCTACCGCTATGACGCGCCACTGTTCTTCGCCAACGCCGAGAACTTCGTCGCCCGCGCGCTGCACTCCGTCGATCAGAACCCCGAGCCGGTGCAGTGGTTCATCCTCAACGCCGAAGCCAACTCCGAGATGGACCTCACCGCCATCGACGCGCTGGCGAGTCTTCGTCAGGAACTCGCGGCCCGGGGCATTCACTTCGGGATGGCGCGGGTGAAGAGTGAAACCTTGACCGCACTGCAGGTCGGCGGCCAACTCGATGTGATCGGCCGCGAGAACATCTACGCGACATTGCCGACCGCGGTCTCGGCTTACCGCAACCGGACAACGGTATAAACCGCTGCGCCGGCGGCCAGCACCGCCGCTCCGGCGAGGACTGATCCCGGGGGCAGGCATGCCGCCAGCAGCAGACAACCGGCCAAGCCCAGCGCCGGGACGAGCCGCGAACCACGCGAGCGGTCCAATGTCCAGGCTGAGGCGTTGGCGATCGCGTAGTAGAGCAGTACGGCGAACGAGGAGAACCCGATCGCCGCACGAACGTCGGCCCTGTCTCTTATACACATCT
>JAHBAP020000608.1 GCA_018500005.2 Mycobacterium sp.
CTCCGGCAGTGTCGGCGGGGTATTCGCCGACCGTCTCCACCAGACCTGAGGTGGTGAGGACGACGGCGGGGGGGGGGTCGGCCATCCACGCGCCGGCGCGTTCGGCGGGGGCCCCCGGGGAGGGGGCGGACAGCGGCACGGCGATGTAGCCGGCCAGCATCGAGCCCAGGAACGCCACGATGTAGTCGAGGCTCTGGTGGGCCAGGATTACGGCCCGGTCGCCGGACTCGCCGTAGCCGCTGATAGCCCGGGCCAGATTGTCGACCCGCCGGTAGAGCTGGACCCAGGTGATCGTCTCGGTTACCCCGGCCCAGTCCGCGTCGTAGTCGGTGAAGGTGAAGGCGACGTCGTCGGGCTGCAGGCTCGCGCGCTCGCGGAGCGTAGTCAGAACGGGTGCCTCAGACACGCAGGTAGGCTACCGGCTCCGCACCTCGGAGCAGGTCGCGGGCCGGTTGTGCCGGACGGACCCGTGTACGTTTGACCCAGCATGGACGCCAGCATCGACCTCAACCCAACGGCGTTGCGGGAGGCCTTCAGCCACTTCCCGTCGGGCGTGATCGCCGTGGCGGCGCAGGTGGGCGGGCAGCGGTTGGGTATGGCCGCGAGCACCTTCGTGCCGGTTTCGCTGGAGCCGCCGCTGGTGTCGTTCTGCGTACGCAACGCCTCGGAGACCTGGCCCGAATTGGAGCGCCTCCCCATGCTGGGCATCAGCGTGCTGGCCGAACATCATCAGGACGTCGTCCGGGCGCTGGCGGCCAAGACCGGCGACCGTTTCGCCGGACTGGACACCGTGTCGTCGGAATCGGGAGCGGTTTTCGTCAAGGACACCTGCGTTTGGTTGGAGAGCGCGATCGAGCACCTGGTGCCGGCCGGCGACCATACGATCGTGATCCTGCGGGTGCGGGATATCGCCGTGCACGGCGAGGTGGCGCCGATCATCTTCCACCGCAGCGGGTTTCGGCGTTTGAGCTAGGCCTTAACGCAGAGTGAGGAGCCACGCAGACCGCCTCTCGGGCGAATGTCTGCGTGGCTCCTCACTAAACGGGTTGTCTACTTCCGCCGGCTCAATTGACGGTTCCGCTCACTTCGTTCGCCGGCTCAACTGACGGTTCCGCTCACTTCGTTCGCCGGCTCAACTGACGGTTCCGCTCACTTCGTTCGCCGGCTCAATTGAGGGTTCCGCTCACTTCGTTCGCCGGCTCAATTGAGGGTTCCGCTCACTTCGTTCGCCGGAACAGCTTGTTGCCGAGCCACACGACCGGGTCGTACTTGCGGTCGGCGACGCGTTCCTTCATCGGGATCAGCGCGTTGTCGGTGATCTTGATGTGCTCGGGGCAGACCTCGGTGCAGCACTTGTTGATATTGCAGAAGCCGAGGCCGAACTCGTCCTGGGCCATGTGCTGGCGATCCAGGGTGTCCAGCGGGTGCATGTCGAGCTCCGCGGTGCGCATCAGGTAACGCGGACCGGCGAAGTGCTTCTTGTTCTCCTCGTGGTCCCGGATGGTGTGGCAGACGTTGTTGCACAGGAAGCACTCGATGCACTTGCGGAACTCCTGGGAGCGTTCCACATCCTCCTGGGCCATCCGGTACTCGCCGGGCTGCAGATCCTTCGGCGGTGCGAATGAGGGGATCTGCCGGGCCTTTTCGTAGTTGAACGAGACGTCGGTCACCAGGTCGCGGATTACCGGGAAGGTGCGCAGCGGCGTGATCGTGATGGTCTCGGTCGGCTCGAACACCGACATCCGGGTCATGCACATCAGCCTGGGACGGCCGTTGATCTCCGCCGAACACGAGCCGCACTTGCCGGCCTTGCAGTTCCACCGCACCGCGAGGTCGGGGGCCTGCTCGGCCTGCAGGCGGTGGACGATGTCGAGGACGACCTCGCCCTCGTTGACCTCCACGGTGAAGTCGTGCAGGCCGCCGCCCTCGTCGTCGCCGCGCCAGACCTTGAGGTTCGCCTGATAGCTGCTCATCTCTAGCCCTTCCGTCCCGGATGCCGGGCCAGTTCTCCGTCGGTGAAGTACTTCCCGAGTTCCTCGATCTCGAACAGTTCCAGCAGGTCCTCGCGCATCGGCTCCTGCTGCTCCCGGGTGACGGTGACCTCGGGCATCACCGGGTCGTCAGCTGCGGACCGGCAGACGACCAGCGAGTGCCGCCAGTCCGCGTCCATCTTCGGGTAATCGTCACGGGTGTGGCCGCCACGGCTTTCGGTGCGGGCCAGGGCCGACTTCGCCACGCACTCGCTGACCAGAAGCATGTTGCGCATATCCATGGCCAGGTGCCAGCCCGGGTTGAACTCGCGGCGTCCGTCGGACTCGATGTTGCGGAACCGGACCTTGAACTCCTCGATCCGGTCCAGGGCCTGCTGCATCTCCGCGCCGGTGCGGATGATGCCGACCAGGTCGTTCATCGTCTGCTGCAGTTCGGCGTGCAGGGTGTACGGGTTCTCCGGCTTCGCTTGCCCCTGCGGGCCGTTGAACGGGGTCAGCGCGATCGCGGCGGCCTCCTCGACGGCTGCCTCCGACACCTGCGGCTTGGCGCTCAGCGAGCGGACGTAGTCGGCTGCACCGAGGCCGGCGCGCCGGCCGAACACCAGCAGGTCCGACAGCGAGTTGCCGCCGAGGCGGTTGGAGCCGTGCATACCGCCGGAGCACTCACCCGCGGCGAACAGGCCGGGGGTGGCCGCGGCGCCGGTGTCCGGGTCGACCTCGATACCGCCCATCACGTAGTGGCAGGTCGGACCGACCTCCATCTCGTCCTTGGTGA
>JAHBAP020000439.1 GCA_018500005.2 Mycobacterium sp.
CGCGCCCGCGCCAAACCCTCACTGGCCGGGTCGATTCCGATCATCCACCGCGGTTCCAGCCAGTCCGAGCGCAGAAGTTTGTAGAGCAGATCGGTGCTGATATTGCCCGATCCCACGATCGCAACGGATTTCTTGGCCATTGATCTCCTGAGCTCTCCTATGCGAAAGACAGCCGGACCGAGCCCAGTCCGGCGAAGTCGGCGACGAACGCGTCCCCGGGGCGGGCGTCGATGGCGCGGGTGCACGATCCGGGCAACACGATGTCGCCGGCCTTCAGTCGGACCCCGAAGCTGTCGACCTTGCGCGCCAGCCAGGCGACCGCGGTAACCGGATTGCCGAGCACGGCATCGCTGCGCCCTTCGGCCACCACCTCTCCGTTACGGGTAAGAACGGCGTCGATCCCGGCGATGTCGATGTCCTTCGGCGACACCCGTTGCGGGCCGAGGACCCAACCCGCGGAGGAGGCGTTGTCGGCGATGGTGTCGCACAGTGCGATCTTCCATTCCTTTATCCGGGTGTCGATCAACTCGATCGCGGGCACGAACGCCGCGGTGGCGGCCAGCACGTCGTCCTCGGTGCATCCGGCGCCCGGCAGGTCGTCGGCGAGGATGAATCCGACCTCCACCTCGACGCGCGGGTAGAGGTAGTCGGCCGTCCGCACCGGGGTGTCCTCGAAGACCTCCATGTCGGCGAGCAGGTGCCCGTAGTCGGGTTCGTCGACGCCCATCATCTCCTGCATCGCCTTCGAGGAAAGCCCGACCTTGTGCCCGGCGACGGTGGCTCCGTCGGCGATCCGCCGGCGGATATTGATCAGCTGGATCTCGTAGGCGTCCACCACGTCGATATCGGGATGGGCGGTAGTCAACGGCATCATCGGCACTCTGGTCCGTTCGGCCTCGGCGAGGTCGGCGGCGAGTTCGGCACGGGTGGCGCTGCTGAGCTTTCCCGGCATTCCCCACCAGTTCCCATCGTCGATGTCAGCGCAGACGGCTAGCGCCCGCACGGTGCAATTCTATAACGTGTTCTAGTATGATTGCCCAGGAGTTCGACGTCATTGTCGTCGGAAGCGGCGCGGCCGGAATGGTTGCCGCCCTGACCGCCGCCCATCAGGGACTTACGGCGGTAGTTCTGGAGAAGGCCGCCCACTACGGCGGCTCGACGGCCCGCTCCGGCGGTGGGGTGTGGATCCCCAACAACGAGATCCTCAAGCGGGATGGCGTCACCGACACCGCCGAGGCCGCCCGCACCTATCTGCACACGATCGTGGGGGATATCGTCCCGGCCGAGAAGATCGACACCTACCTGCAACGCGGTCCGGAGATGCTGTCCTTCGTGCTCAAGCACACCCCGCTGAAGATGTGCTGGGTGCCGGGCTACTCCGACTACTACCCGGAGCAGCCGGGCGGGCGGCCCGCCGGCCGGTCGATCGAACCCGAACCGTTCGACGCCAAACAGCTCGGTCCGGACCTGGCCGGGCTGGAGCCGCCGTACGGCAAGGTGCCGCTCAACGTGGTCGTGATGCAGCAGGACTACGTCCGCCTCAACCAGATGAAACGCCATCCCCGCGGCGTGCTGCGCAGCCTGAAGGTCGGTGCGCGCACCGCGTGGGCGGGGATGCGCGGAAAGAACCTCGTCGGGATGGGCCGGGCACTGATCGCCCCGCTGCGAATCGGTCTGCGCGACGCCGGGGTTCCGGTGCTACTGAACACCCCAATGACCGATCTTTACGTGGAGGACGGCGTGGTGCGCGGGGTCTTCGTGCGGGACACGACCGCACCGGAGTCCACCGAGCCGCGGCTGATCCGGGCCCGACGCGGTGTCATCCTCGGCAGCGGCGGGTTCGAGCGCAACGAATCCATGCGACGCAAGTACCAGCGCGAACCGATTGGCACCGAGTGGACCGTCGGGGCGGCCGCCAATACCGGCGACGGGATTCTGGCCGCCGAAAAGCTGGGCGCCGCAATGGACCTCATGGAAGATGCGTGGTGGGGTCCGACCGTGCCACTGGAGGGTGCGCCGTGGTTCGCGCTCTCGGAACGCAATTCCCCGGGTTCGATGATCGTCAACATGTCCGGCAAGAGATTCATGAACGAGTCGATGCCGTATGTCGAGGCCTGTCACCACATGTACGGCGGCGAGTACGGGCAAGGCGCTGGTCCAGGAGAGAACGTGCCGGCCTGGCTCATCTTCGATCAGCAGTACCGGGACCGCTACATCTTCGCCGGACTTCAGCCCGGCCAGAAGATCCCGAAGAAATGGCTGGACTCCGGCGTCATCGTGCGGGCCGATTCACTTGCGGAACTCGCACGCCTGACCGGCCTGCCTCCCGCCGAATTGTCTGCAACCACAGCGCGTTTCAACGGATTTGCCCGCTCCGGGGTGGACGAGGACTTCCAACGGGGGGAGAGTGCCTATGACCGCTATTACGGCGATCCCACCAACAAGCCCAACCCCAACCTCGGTGCGATTTCCCACCCTCCGTTCTACGCGGCGAAGTTGGTGCCCGGCGATCTCGGCACCAAGGGTGGTATCCGCACCGATGTACGGGCTCGGGCATTGCGCGACGACGGGTCGGTGATCGAGGGACTGTACGCCGCCGGCAACGTAAGCGCACCTGTCATGGGGCACACCTACCCCGGCCCTGGCGGCACCATCGGGCCGGCGATGACCTTCGGCTATCTGGCGGCCCTTGATCTTGCCCGAGGCACCGGTCCGGCAACATCGGGCGCGGGGAAGAGCTGATATGCCAATCGATCTCGGCGTCGCACTCGGCGCAGAGTTGGATCCGGTCGAGTTCTCCTGGTCCAGCAGCGACGTCCAGCTCTATCACCTGGCACTGGGCGCCGGTTCGGACCCGATGGACCCGCGCGAGTTGTGCTACCTGATAGACGGCACCCCGCAGGTGCTGCCCACCTTCAGCAGTGTTGCCGCCTCGTTCCACATGACCGAGCCCCCGAAGGTCAATTTCCCCGGCATCGACATCGAACTCAGCAAGGTGCTGCACGCCAGCGAAGCCGTCACGGTCCCCGGCCCCATCCCGTCGTCGGGAACTGCCACCGCGGTCACCAAGTTCACCGAAATATGGGACAAGGGCAAGGCCGCGGTGATC
>JAHBAP020000395.1 GCA_018500005.2 Mycobacterium sp.
ATGTCGGCGGCAGCCGCACGCGCGGCATCGAGCACCTTGCCTCCACCGGCTCCGATGATCACCCGGGCGTGACCGCGAAGCGCGGCGTCTTTGATGCGGTCGATCTCCTGTTGCGAGCATTGGCCGCCGAACTCGTGCAGGCGGTAGGTAATTGCCGCCCCGGCGAAGGACCGGTCCCAGACGTCGGACAACAGCCGGCTGGCTGACCGGCCGGCAACGACCAAGGCCGGGCCGTCGAGTCCGAGCACCGCCATTTCCGCACCGAGTGACGCGGTGGCGTTCGGGCCCTGGGTGTAGCGGGCGGGTGAACAGAAGACACGCAGCACGGCTCTCCCACTTTCTCGGCCGGTGGATCGGGCTTGCGGCCGTAATGGTCTCGTCCTACCACGCGGGGCTCTTGCCCTCCTAAAGTCAGCTTGATGATCAGCACGCGACGGAACCGCAGCCAGACGACAACGATGGCGGGGAAAGCATGGGCTGCCCTCACCGCGGGCGGTCTGCTGATATCGGCTCAGCTATTCACCGCCCCGCCCGCTTACGCGTGTGCGGAGGGCCAACTTCAGGACACCGTCACCGGGATGTGCTGGTCCCAGTCCGGTCAGGGTGAGACCTTCGGAGCCCCCGCCGACGGTCCATGCCTACCCGGTCGGCTGGGCAATTGTCTGGGCACCCTGCAGAAGAGCGTGCCCTCGACCGGCGGCAGCGGACGGAATTCCGCGGTGCCGTGCGGATACGGCCCAGAGGGCGGATTCCCTTGCGGCTACTGGTGAATCGGGTTCGCTAGCGCCGGTCCCGGCCGCCCACTCCAGCGCCGGGCCTGCAGAGCGCCGAACAACCGATCGCCGATTTGCCAACGGCGACGGCACAGAGCAATACACTTTTCGCGTGAACCTCGGCAAACTCATCACCGACCTCGCGATGACCCCCGTCCGGGTGGGACTGGTGGCGGCCGACCTCGGTCTCGCCGCCGGCGCCCTCGGACTGGGGGTTGTGAAGGAAGCCATGGGGGAAGACGGGCCACGCTTCGTCGAAGGACGGAAAGTTGACCCGCTCACGGAAATACTTCCCTTGCGTGGTGCGATCATCGGCGCCAACCGGGTTGCCGAGTTGACCGAACCCGACCGGGCGTTGGGCCGGATGCTGGCCCGCGGCGGTGCGGCCGACAAGCTCACCCGTCCGGGCGGCGTCGTCGACATGCTGACCGCTCCGGGCGGGTTGCTCGATCGGTTGGACGTCGAAGGAAGCTCGCTGGAACGGATTCTTGAGCCCGGTGGGCTCATCGACAGGCTGCTCGACGAGGATGGCCCGCTGGAGCGGATGTTCGCCGAGGACGGCCCCATCGAGCGGATGTTCGCCGAGGACGGCGTGATGGAACGGATCTTCGCCGACGACGGCATCGTCGACAAGCTCACGGTCAAGGACGGCCCCCTTGAACAACTGGCCGAGACCGCGGAAATCCTCAGTCGCCTGCAGCCCGCGGTGGATGCGTTGACGCCCACCGCCGACACCCTCGAAGCCGCGGTCGACACGCTCAACCGGATGGTCAGCTCGCTCAGTGCCATCACCGACCGGATTCCGCGGCGACGGCCGAGGCAGATCCAGGCCAACGGCGCCATCGAGGAGTGAGTCGATCGGGCTCACCGAACACCCTTTAAGAGTGGCCCGCGCGGGATAGGCTTCCACAGCGGAAGACCTACTGCGTGAAGGGGATCTCGATGAGCTTAGAGACGGGCGTCGCCACAACTTTTCCGGCCCATGACCCGGCCGGCTGGCGCCAACTCCCGAAGTCCTACACCCCCGTGGACCCTGCCCGGGTGGAAGCGCTCATGGCCAAGGAATGGGAACGCTACGCCAAGACCACGCCCGGGTCTGCCGACCACGCGGCACGGTCGGTCAAGACCCTGCCGCTGGGCGTGACCAGCAGCTTCCAGTACTGGGATCCGTACCCGATGGGTGTGAAGTCGGCACGCGGGGCCTATGTCACCGACTGCGACGACCGCCAGGTGCTGGACCTGTCGATGGGGTTCGGCGCGATGCTCGTCGGCCATCTCAACCCCACGGTGGTGGCCAAGGTCAAGGAGTCCCTGGACGATATCGGGACGCTGTTCGTGACCCCGTCGCCGATCTCCACCGAGGTCGCCGAGCGTTTCAAGCAGCGCTTCGGCGTGGACATGCTCCGGTTCACCAACTCCGGCACCGAGTCGACGATGTATGCGGTGCGCGCCGCGCGGGCCTACACCGGCCGCAAGGCGATCATCAAGATCGAGGGCGGTTACCACGGCGGCTACGACGGGCTGTCGGCGTCGGTCAAGCCGGGCATCGACGAGATCGGCCCGGCCGACGACCCGACCCCGCAGGCGCCCTTCGACGTCGAGCCCGGCGTCGTGCACACGGTGGCCTACAACGACCTCGGCCAGATGGAACGCAAGCTGGCCGCCCACGCCAAGGACGTCGCCTGCGTGGTCATGGAGCCTGTCATCGAGAACCTCGGCATCATCCTGCCCGACGCCGGCTACGTGGCCGGGGTGCGCAAGCTGTGCGACGACCACAACGTGCTGCTGATCTTCGACGAGGTGAAGACCGGCCTGACCGCGGGCGCCCACGGCGCGGCCGCCCGTCTCGGCGTCAAGCCGGACCTGATCACCTTGGCCAAGTCCATCGGCGGCGGCCTGCCGCTGGCCGCGTTCGGCGGAACCGCGGAGGTCATGCAGGTCGTCGTCGACAACCGGATGGCGCACTTCGGCACCTACAACGGCAACCCGCTGTGCATGGCGGCGGCCATGGCGGTGGACGAGGTCGCCACCGACCAGGCGTTGGCCGCGGCCGAGCAGGTCAACGACAACGCCATGGAAGCCATGGACACCATCATCCGCGAATACGAATTGCCCGCCCACACCGTCGGCTTCGGCGTGAAGGGCTCGGTGACCTGGTCGCCCACCCCGATCCGCAACTACCGCGACTGGAAGCTGGTCACCGACTTCCATATCGCGGAGTTGGGATGGCTGTGGGGCATCAACCGCGGCGTCCTGACCCCTCCCGGGATGGACGACCAGTGGCTGGTGTCACTGGCCCACACCGATGCGGATATGAACAAGTGGGTCGAGGCCTTCGGCGACCTGGCGAAGGAATTGCGCGCCTAGCAGTCGATCCTGTTCCGCCGCGCCGGTCGAGGGCACCCCTGCGTGCCCCGCGTCCCGCGGTCGGCAAACGTCACCGGACCGAGGGACTTTGGTCCGCACCTTCTCCGCGATTGTTCGCTGCGCGTGCTTCGCCGTGCTCGAATCAATTGAACGGGAGGGGTGGTGATGACCGCGAGTATCCCGAGGGAACGTTTCGGTGCGGTTGCGATCGCTTTGGGAGTCGGCTCGGCGATGCTCCTCGGACCGGTCGCCGTTGCGGGTGCGGAGCCGGGCGCTGAGCCTTCCCCGACGCCGTCCTCGGATCATTCTCGGGCGCAACGGAATTCCAACGGAATACGACCCGCCGGTCCCCGACGGCAATCGGTGCGGGTGTCCGCGGCATCGAAATCAGCAGCGGCCGTTGATCGAAGGAGGCCCACCTCGCCCGCGGCGACCCGCCAGGACAGCGTCTTGCCCGCGGTCTCCGCCGGCGCTCGCCGGGGAATCTTCGGAAACCTGGCGACGCTGTTCAACAACCGGACCCCCACACTGGCCCCGACGCAGACCGCCCAGAGCCCGACCGGCGTGGTGACTGGCCTGCTCAATCCGGTCGATCCGGACAGCCCGGCGCTGACCTATGAAATCACTCGAGATCCCGCGCACGGCAGTGTCGTCGTGAGCCCTGACCGCGGCTGGGCGTATACGCCTGAGCCGGCCTTCGCGAGGGCCGGGGGGATCGACTCGTTCCAGGTCGCCGTCAGCGATGCCGGGAGCGGATTCCATCTGCACGGTCTGTTGGGCTTGCTGGGGCTGTTCTCGTTCGGGGCCGCCCGGGATTCCGGTCACACCAGCAGCAGCACGGTGGCCGTAACCGTCATTGCCGTGGGTCCTCCGAACAACCCTCCCTCCGGGTCGGCCAGTGTCGGAAATCCCGACCCGGCAACAGGTTTGGTGAGCGGGTCGGTTCTGGCCACGGATCCGGACGGGGACGCCTTGACCTACACCGCACCTGCGACGACGCCGAAAGGCGCAGTGAGCATCAATCCGGGAACCGGGGCATTCACTTTCGCCCCGACCGCCGCGGCCCGCCAACTCGCTGCCGCTCCGGACGCAACGCCGGCGGATCTGCAGGACAGCTTCGCCGTCACCGTCAGCGACGGGTACGGAGGTTCGGCGGCCGTCGCGGTCACCGTGGAGATCAGCCCGTCAGCGATACCGGCGACTCCGTTGCCCGCCTTCCCGGGCGCTGAGGGATTCGGGGCTTTCGCAACCGGCGGACGCGGCGGGCGGGTCATCTACGTCACCAACCTCAACGCCGACGGCCCCGGATCGCTGCAGTGGGCGATCGATCAGTCCGGACCCAAGTACATCCTGTTCAAAGTAAGTGGAGTCATCGACGCCAGCATCCATCTGACCAATGGTGATGTCACGATCGCCGGCCAGACCTCACCCGGCGGTGTCACCATTCGCGGTTTCGTGACCGATGAAAGCCCCTATCAGGATCAGGCCGTGCGAGCGCCGGAGGACTTCGCGGAGAATTGGATTCTCCAGCACGTCCGTCTGCGGCCCGGCCTGGACGGTCCCAGCGACGACGGATTGCGGATTCGCTACACCCGTAACGCGATCGTCGATCACGTCTCGGTCGGTAATGCCACCGACGAGGCCATCGAGATCTCGTACTCGCACGACATCACCGTCCAGAACACCTTGATCGCCGAGACCCTGGGCGGAAATGCCGAGTACGGCGGTGTCCTGATCAGCTACTCCAATCCGGCTCATGGTTTCGCTCTGGACAATGTTTCTTTGCACCACAACGTTTTCAACCGGATCTGGGGTCGTCTGCCGCAGGGAAGCCGCGAGTCGGTAGCCGC
Organism: Mycobacterium sp.; assembly: GCA_018500005.2. GTDB lineage: Bacteria > Actinomycetota > Actinomycetes > Mycobacteriales > Mycobacteriaceae > Mycobacterium. The sequence continues at coordinate 4,991 of JAHBAP020000395.1, forward strand.
CGCCGGCTCCTTCATGAACCTGGAGGTGTCAAACAACTACTACTGGGATCCCCGGTTCTTCATGGCGATCGGCGCCGAGATGTTCTCATTGACCGATCCCAGCGGGCGCCCCTACCCGATCTACTGGCGGATGAACGCCGTCAACAACTACTTCCGGACCGCCAGCGGCTTCCCCTTCGGCATGTTCGACGATCAGATCATGCGAACTCCGATCAACGAACTCTATTTCATCGGCAACATGATGAATCTCTACCCAACCCGCTCGGACTACGAACTCTTCTACTGCTGCAACAACTATCCGGACCTGAGTCCGTCGGAGGTCAGCGACCTGGTGGCAGCCCAACTCGCGCAGAAGCGGGCCACCCGACACCCGTTTCCGACCATCACCTATACCCCCACCGATCAGTTGCGCACCTTTCTACTCAACAGCGCCGGGGCGTGGCCGCGGGATCCGATGGACATCCGGCTGATGCGCAGCATCGCCACCAACACCATCGCGACGGCACCTATCGACAGGAACCCTGCCGGAGACGCGTTGCAGCCCGCCTACTCGGGCGCCGCTCCGGCAGCCCCGGTCGACTCCGACGGGGACGGTATGCCCGACACCTGGGAGACTGCCAACGGGTTGGACCCGGCGGTGCCGAACCCCAACGGCACCGGACTTTCTGCGCTCGGCTACACCGACCTCGAGGTTTATCTTCAGGAATTGTCCGCGAGCCGTATCACCGGCTGGAGTGGGCCGGTGGCTTCCTAGATAGATAGCCAGCCGGCCAACATCACGGGTGCAGGTTCCATTGACCGACGTCGGCGGCCAGCACGTCGTTGACGTCGACCTCGAACCCGCCGACCAGCGGACCCGGATTGGATGCCGTCGCCACGATGCGCTGGTACAGAACCGCCGCCGGGTCGACCTGACCGCCCGACCACGCCTTGGTCTGCCAGGACCACTTGCGCCCGGGCGTGCTCGAGTTGCCGATCACCCCGTCGGCGGCGGCCCACTGGCAGGGCCGGATA
>JAHBAP020000185.1 GCA_018500005.2 Mycobacterium sp.
CCCCAGTATCGCTGCGGCCACCGCCGCCGCCCGCCAGAAGGCATCCCGCGACAACGGGTGCGCGACGGTGCGGCCGTGCTCACCCAGATTGCGCCGGAAGATGACGTATTGGGTCAGGCCAAGCGCCATCCCGATCGCGGCCGCGCCGAACCCGTAGTGAAAGCCGAGCCGGGTCTGCAGTAGACCGGTTATCAGCGGGCCGATGAAGGCGCCCAGGTTGATACCGAGATAGAAGAGCGTGAAACCACCGTCGCGACGCGGATCACCCTCGCCGTAGAGCGTGCCCAGCAGCGAGGAGGCGTTGGCCTTGAGCGCTCCCGCGCCGAGCGCGATGAGGACCAGACCGACTGCCACGCCGGTCATTCCGGGCAGGATCGCCAGCGAGACGTGCCCGCACATGACCACCACGCCGCCGTAGAGGACGGTGCGCTCCATCCCCAGCACCCGGTCGGCGATCCATCCCCCCAGGACCGTGGACAGATAGACGAACCCGCCGTAGGCCCCGACGATGCCGGTGGCGGTGGTCTTCGGCAGTCCGAGTCCCCCGTCGGTCACCGAGTAGTACAGGTAGTAGCCGAGGATGGTGAGCATCCCGTAGAACGAGAACCGCTCCCAAAGCTCGACACCGAACAGGTTTACCAGACCGACCGGATGGCCGAACCAGGTGCGATGGCCCTTGGAGCGCTGGTCGAGTTCAGTCACGCAGCTCACCCTAGACTTCGGCGGGTGAAAGTGGTCGGGATCAACATCGCTCCGGACCGGCCGGGCCAGAGATTCCGGATCGGCAATGCGGACGTGGAGGTGGTCGGGGTGGTCGCGCCCTGCCGTCTGCTCGACGACGTGAAACCGTGAATCCCTTCCTAATCGGGTTTGTCACCTCGATAAGTCTGATCGCGGCGATCGGGGCACAGAACGCGTTCGTCCTGCGCCAGGGCATCCGCAACGAACATGTGCTTCCCGTCGTAACCCTCTGTGCTGCATCGGATCTGATCTTGATCTTGGCCGGCGTCGCCGGTGTCGGAGCACTGGTCACCGCACACCCCGGGCTCACCACCATCGCCCGATACGGCGGCGCGGCGTTCCTGATCGGGTACGGCCTGCTCGCCGCCCCGCGCGCCCTGCCCGCCGGTACCCTCACACCCGCCGATGCCGCACCGGCGAAACTGGGTGCGGTCCTACTCACCTGCCTGGCGCTCACCTTCCTCAACCCGCACGTCTACCTCGACACCGTCGTATTACTCGGGACGCTGGCCAATCAGCAGCAGGACGGCCGCTGGCTGTTCGGCGCGGGCGCCGCCGCGGCGAGCGGTGTCTGGTTCTTCACACTCGGGTTCGGCGCCCGCCGGTTGACCGGCCTGTTCGCCAAACCGGCGACCTGGCGGGTGCTGGACTGGCTGATCGCCGCCACCATGCTGGCCCTGGGAATCTCGCTTGCTCTGAGCGCCGGATGATTAGTCTCCCCCGAATGGGCCCACAGCGCACCCGGCGCGAGTTCCTCGGCATGGCGACCATGGCCGGGATCGCCGCCGCGGCGGCCGGGTGCGCCCGTCCAGGCGGTGGCGGCGGATCATCGGGCTCCGGACCGGTCACCGTCAAACACCTCTTCGGCGAGACCACCGTCCCGGGCCCGCCGACACGCGTGGTCAGCGCCGGACTCACCGAGCAGGACGATCTGCTCGCAGTCGGAGTCCGCCCGGTCGCAGTGACCCGGTGGTTCGGTGACGAATCCGGCCTCTGGTCTTGGCAACAGTCCACGTTGGGTGGCGACAAGCCGATAGTCCTGAGCCTGGACAACGGGATTCAGGTGGAGGCCATCGCGAGACTCAAGCCCGATCTGATCGTCGCGGTGAACGCCGGCCTGGACTCCGACACCTACCGGAAACTGTCCGAGATCGCCCCGACCATCGCACAGAGGGGTGCGGACGCCTTCTTCGAACCGTGGAAGCAGCAGGCGGGCGCGGTGGGCGAGGCGGTCTACAAGGGCGATCAGATGAACCGGATCCTCGACGCGGTGGAGGAGAAGTTCACCGCCGTGGCACAGGCCAACCCCGGGTTCGCCGACCGGCCGGTCGCGCTGATGAACGTCGGCAATGGCGCCGATCCGTTAGGCGAGGCGGTGTCCGGTTGGCGGACCGAGTTCCTGACCGCGATGGGATTCCAGGTCGTCGATGCCGGGCAAGCCGACGCCGTGATCTGGTGCACCGACAGCGAGGAACAGCGCAGCACACTTGCGGCCGACCCGGAAGTCGTCAAACTCAAGTCCTCCCGAAATGGACGCAACGTCTTCACCACCCGGGAGCTCGCCGGGGCGATCGCCTACGCCTCTCCGTTGTCCTACCCCCTGGTCGCCGAGCAACTTCCCCCGCTGCTGGCTAAGGCGCTGTCCTGACCGGCGTGCTTGGATTGTGGTCGTGACAGCCGATGTGGAGGCCCAGAGGGCGCCGAGTTACGCGCAGGTGGGCAGTGTCTATTACCCCGTCCTGGTCGCCGTCTTCACCGCACTGGTGATCATCTCCAATGTCACCGCGACCAAGGGCGTGGCATTCGGGCCGATCATCACCGACGGCGGATTCATCGTCTTCCCGCTGACCTACGTCATCGGCGACGTGCTGGCCGAGGTGTACGGGTTTCGTGCCGCCCGCCGGGCCATCGCGCTCGGATTCCTGATGAATGGCCTTGCCGCCCTTGCGTTCTGGGTGACGGTCTATCTGCCGGCCGCCGATTTCTACCCCAACCAGGAGCATTTCGCCAATGTGGTGGGCGCCTACACCCAACTGATCGTCGCGGGACTGGCGGGCTTCATCGTCGGGCAGACCATCAACGCCTGGACCGTGGTGAAGATCAAGCAACGGACCCGGGAGAAACATCTGTGGGCCCGCCTGGTCGGATCCACCTTCGCCGGGCAACTCGGCGACACCCTGGTGTTCTGCAGTATCGCCGCACATGCGATCGGCATCACGACCTTCGGGGACTTCCTGACCTACACCGCACTGGGTTGGTTGTACAAGACCGCCGTCGAGGTCATCATGCTGCCGATCACCTATCGGGTGATCGGCTACGTCAAGCGCCACGAGCCGACCTACGCCGCCGCCTGACGATTCATGAGCACGGCGTGATCAGGAGATACGGCGACCGGGCGCTGCTCATCGAATGCGCCTCCACCGCTGAGGTTCTGGCCCGCGCCGACGTGCTGCGGTCAGCTGAGCTGCCCGGGGTGCACGACATCGTTCCGGGTGCCCGCACCATATTGCTGAGCCTGGCCGACCCCGGCTATCAGGCCTCGGTTCGCACCCGACTGGAGGACTTCACGGCCTCGGCCGACTCACCCGCTGTAGCTGCCAACGCAGCCGACATCGTGATCGAGGTCGCCTACGACGGTGCGGATCTCGCCGAGGTCGCCGAGCGACTGGGGATGGAAACCGCCGCGGTCGTCGAAGCCCCTACCGGCAGCCTGTGGCGGGGCGGGGTCGGCGGGTTCCCCCCCGGGTTCTCCCCCCCCGCGGGGGGGGGGCCACCGCC
>JAHBAP020000231.1 GCA_018500005.2 Mycobacterium sp.
GGCCAAGACGGACGGAGCTCTCCTCGGACTCCTTGGCACAGTCTCGCTCCATCCGGGTTGTCGGGACACCTGGCTTGTCGGCCAACACCGCGCAGTTGTGACGACACTATGGACGACCAAGCGGCGGATGGTTCGGACGCACCGCAGCACCATAAGTTGTTAAGCAAGCGTTATTCGCGGCCTCCCGACGCGGTCGAGACGTCCAGCCGCCGAGATCACCGACCCCCCAACCAACCCTAGGTAACTACTGCTCTACTACATGGGTTAGTAGTAGAAGCATTTTCCGTCGTCACCGCCCCGGGGCGTGCGGTGGTTTGGTGTTGGTTGTGTGAAGATTCGCTCAAGACGCGGTATGACGCGGCCCGCGCGGCACGATACGAGGATGGATCGTTTACCCGGCCTCGCCCGAGCGGCGCTGACCTCGGCTATCGCGCGCTGGTGGTCGATGACGAGGCCGCCCCGGCCGACGTGGTCGCCAGTTATCTGCAGCGCGATCATTTCAAGGTGACGGTCTGCCACGGCGAGGCTGAGGCGTTGGCGGTGGCCCGCGAGGTCGACCCCGACGTGGTGGTGCTGGACCTGGGGTTGCCGCGTATCGACGGGCTGGAGGTGTGCCGGCAACTGCGGACATTCTCCGATGCCTTCGTGGTGATGCTGACCGCCCATGACACCGAGATCGACACCATCGTCGGGCTGTCGGTGGGGGCCGATGACTACCTCGCCAAACCGTTCAGCCCGGGCCGCTGTCGATCGAGGTGGCGAGCCGTCAGGTATTCCTCGACGAGGACCCGATCCCGTTGACCCGCAACGAATTCGACATCCTGGCCGTGCTGTCCTCGCGCCCCGGTGCGGTGTGGAGGAGCCGCCGGCTCATCGACCCGGTGTGGGGCGCCTGGGTGGGCAACGACTACCCGGTCGACGTCCACGTCGGGCACCTTCGCCGCAAACTCGGCGACGACCCCGCCACCGGGCGGTTCGTGTTCACCGTCCGCGGGGTGGGCTACCGGATGGGAACCAGGCGATGACGACGCGACCGGGAATGGGGATGCGCGGGCGGCTGCTGGCCGCCCAGACGCTGGTGCTGCTCGCCGGCGGGGTGACCACCGGGGTGGTCGCTTCGGTGGTCGGGCCGCCGCTGTTCCGCGAGCACCTGCGCCAGGCCGGGGTGGCGCACAACTCCAACGAGCAGTTCCATGCCGAGCAGGCCTACCAGCACGTCACCGCGCTGTCGATCGCGGTGGCGATCACCGTGGCCGCCGCGACCGCGTTCGTCGTCACCGCCTATCTGAGCCGGCGCCTGCACCGTTCCGTCGTCGAACTGTCGCAAGCGGCATCGGCGATCGCTGAGGGCCGCTACGACATCCGCGTCGCTTCGCCGCGACTGGGAGACGAATTCGACGACTTGGCCGGCGCGTTCAACCAGATGGCGCAGCGCCTCCAATCGGTGGAATCCACCCGACGCCGCATGTTCGGGGACCTGGCCCATGAGATCCGCACCCCGGTGGCCGTGCTCGAGGCCTACCTCGAAGCCGTCGAGGACGGGATCAAAACCCTTGACCCCCAGACAATTGCGATGCTGCGCGAGCAGACCGGTCGGCTGGTGCGCTTCTCCGTCGATGCCGCCTCCCTGGCCCACGCCGAGGAATCCCATACCGCGATCACTCCAGGATGGGTCGACACGGCCGAACTCCTCACCGCACTGTGGGCGGTGTTCGCCGACCGCTACGCCACCAAGAAGGTTGCCCTGCACACCCACGTCGGTGATATCGCACGGATCTGGGCCGACCGGCAACGGCTCACTCAGATACTGGGCAACCTGCTCGACAACGCCCTGCGGCACAGCCCCGCCGGCGGGGACGTCACTCTCACCGCTACCCGGCGCAGCCAGGAGATGGTTATCACCGTGACCGACGGTGGCGACGGGATCCCCGCAGAGCACCTGCCGCACGTCTTCGAACGATTTTATCGCGCCGACTCCGCCCGCGACCGCGGCCACGGCGGATCGGGTATCGGACTGGCGATCGCCAAAGCGTTGACCGAAGCCCACGGCGGCCACATCAGCGCGACCAGCCTCGGCCCCGGCCGGGGTGCCACCTTCACCGTGACGGTGCCGATTGCCCTCAGTGCGAGGGCGTGCCGACGTCGTAACCCGCGGCCGCCACCGCCTCGCGCACTGCACCGTCGGTCAGATCAGACGTGCTCGTCACGGTGACTGGTGAATCACTCCGGCACCACCTCAACCGCCCAGCCAGGGCAGGGCGGCGTCACCGCAAGCACGGCTGGGGAATACATTCGCCCCACATTTCTGACGTCGTCGAACGTGGAGAGCGGGCGGGCGTAAGACTGTGCGAGCTTCCTTTGGATCCGTACCCAGCCGGGCTGGATTCTGGCGAAGTCGTGCACTCCTTCTCGATGACCCGGCGCGACTGTGGACAATGGAGGTCGGCGGCGTCGTGGCGGAGCGCGTCTGCGGGGTTTCGTTCGTGATCAAGCGCTGCAGGGTGATACCGGTCGACCAGCCGCGGACAGGGCAACTCGCCGTGACGCTGTTGGGCGCCGCTTACACGGTGAACAGGTTCTACATGCTTTTCGGAGGATGAGGTGGGTTACGTATGGGCCGTCTTACCGCGATAGCAGGAGCCAGGCATCTGCGGCGGCGTGCGCTACTGGTCGTGCACCTGGCGGTCCTGCTCGCCGTGGTGGTCGCGATGCCCAGTGCGTTGAGTTGCCCGCCGTTGCTGTGTGCCCATCGCGCCGAGTCGGCTCCTCTGGCCTCCCGCGCCGTGGTGCCGCCGGCTCCGGTCGAACTGTCAATGAGCCTTGCACCGAGTGCGCAGAACGTCGATCCGCTCGCACCGGTTACCGTCACCGCGACCGCAGGAAGTCTGCTGAGCGTGAGGATGGTCAACGACGCCGGCAAGCCCATCGAGGGAGTGACCACCCCGGACAACACCGTGTGGAAACCCACGGTGCCGCTCGGATACGGGCGCACCTACACCGTCACCGCCACCGGCCTGGGCGCCGACGACGTCACCCGGGCCCTGGTGTCGAGTTTCACCACGCTGGTGCCCGGCAATCAGGCCGCGGTGCGGTTGACCACCACCGGCAACCAGGATCTGGGCGAGGGTGGGACCTACGGCATCGGGACCGTCGTCGTCGCACGCTTCGATGAACCGATCCCTGACCGCGCCGCCGCCCAGCGCACCCTGCGGGTCACCACCAGCCCGCCCGTCGACGGCGCGTGGACCTGGGTCAATGACGCGACCGCGCACTGGCGGCCGCAGCACTACTACGCCCCGGGAACGACCGTCACGGTCGCGGCCAACATCTACGGCGTCCCCCTCGGTGGGGGGCTTTACGGGCAAGCCGACGCCGGCGTGACGTTCCGCATCGGCGACGCACACGTCTCGATCGCCAATGACATCACCAAACAGGTCAGCGTGTTCAGCAACGGAAGATTGGTGCGCACCATGCCGACGTCGATGGGCATGGGCGGCAGCGAGACCATCGGGGGTCGCACCATCAGCTTCTGGACCCA
>JAHBAP020000593.1 GCA_018500005.2 Mycobacterium sp.
GCGACCCGTGCGGTGAGATCGTGCATTGGGAACCCGAGCCCGCCGACACCGAACTGAATCCGTTGCACGACGACGCCGTCGAGGCGATGTGGCCGGTCGACCCGCTTGTCGGCCGGCGCGGAGAGATCGAGCGCGGGGCCCGACTGGTGGCCGAGGCGATGGCCGCGCCCCCAGGCGATGGCCCAGGTGATGTCCAAGGCGATGGCCGGGGAGAGGCCCCCGACGGTCCGGCCGCCGACTGGGTGGCCGATGTCGACGCCCTGCTGGCCGAACGTGCTCGCGGCGGGGCGCCCGCACCGGTGCGACTGCCCACCCAACTGTCGGTCAGCGCGCTGGTCGAGCTCGACCGCGACCCGGCAGCGGCCGCCCGGCTGACGCGTCGACTTCCCGCCCGGCCAGACCCGCACGCCACCCTGGGCACCGCCTTCCACGACTGGGTGCAGCGCTTCTACGGCGCCGAGCGGCTGTTCGATCTTGACGACCTGCCCGGCGCCGGGGATCCCCAGACCGCCGACGCCGATGACCTCGCCGTTCTGCAGGACGCGTTCAGCGCCTCGGCGTGGGCGGCTCGCACCCCGCTGGACGTCGAGGTGCCGTTCGAATTGGCGCTGGGGGACAACGTGATTCGCGGCCGCATCGACGCGGTGTTCGCCGACCCCGACGGGGGTGTGACGGTGGTGGACTGGAAGACCGGTGCGCCGCCGAAGGATGCCGCCGCGCGCCGACACGCCGCGGTCCAGTTGGCGGTGTACCGGCTGGCCTGGGCCGGCCTGACGGGGCGCCCGGTAACCGAGGTCCGCGCGGCATTTCACTATGTGAGAGCCGGGCGCACCGTCGTACCGGACACCCTCTACGACGCCGCGGATCTCGCGACGCTCATCAACCCCGACGCGGAGCGTCACGCCGAATCGCCAGCGCGCGGGTGACCATCGGCGCCTGCATCGGCAGCCGGGCCAACGCCGCGGCCCGCATCGGCCACGGCTTGTCCTTCCACAGCCGCACCATGTTCAGGTTCGCCGGGAACACCGCCACGTACAGCGCCGCCGCGGCCAGTGCCCCCAACCGGCGGGTGCGAGGCACGAGCAGCATCGAGCCCACTCCTACCTCGGCCACCCCTGAGGCCAGCGTGTAGAACCGCGCCTTCCCGGGGAGCTCTGCGGGCACGATCGTGTCGAACGGCTTCGGCGCCGCGAAATGCCCGATGCCGATCCCGATCAGCATCAACCCCATCCGGTAGGCGGGGCGCTGACTAACGGGCTCGGCAGATGAGTTCGGCATGGTTTCATAATGGCCGTGTGCTGGCATTCCCCTCGGCAAAATGTGCGAGCCCGCCGATGACGGTTCGCCGTGGCTGACCGCAGGCTCAGGCGCCACCTCGACGCCATGGACGAGAACCTCGCGGCCAAACCGGACGCGGCCCTCGTGGAGTACCTGCGCATCCCGGAGAAATTCGTCTCCCCGTGGCGCCGTATCGCCCGCAGGCTGATCTACGCGGCGCTGGTGCTGGCGGCCGCTGTTCTGGTCGTCTACATCGACCGCGACGGCTACCGCGACATCGACAGTGAACCGACCACCCTGAGTCTGCTGGACTGCATCTATTACGCCACGGTGTCGCTGTCGACCACCGGCTACGGCGACATCACCCCGGTCACCGATCAGGCCCGACTGCTCAACGTCCTGCTGATCACCCCGCTTCGGGTGCTGTTCCTGATCGTTCTGGTCGGCACCACCGTGGAGACGCTGACCACCGCGTCGCGCCAGGCACTGAAGATCCAGCGTTGGAGGAAGACCGTGCGCAATCACACCGTCGTCGTCGGGTACGGCACCAAGGGCCGCACCGCGGTAGCCGCCATGATCGGCGATGGCGTCGCCCCGGCCGACATCGTCGTCGTCGACACCGACCAGAACTCCCTCGACCGGGCCAGCGCCGCCGGTCTGGTGACGGTGCGCGGCGACGCCAACAAGTCCGACGTGCTCCGATTGGCCGGTGCCCAGCACGCCGCCGCCATCGTCGTGGCCACCAACAGCGACCCGACGGCCGTGCTGGTCACCCTGACCGCCCGCGAACTGGCCCCCGGCGCCACCATCATCGCCTCGGTCCGCGAGGCCGAGAACCGCCATTTGCTGCTGCAGTCCGGTGCGGACTCGGTGGTGGTGTCCTCCGAGACCGCCGGACGGTTGCTGGGCCTGGCCACCTCCAAACCCACTGTGGTGGAGATGATCGAGGATCTGCTGACCCCGGACGCCGGCCTGGTGATCGCCGAACGCGAGGTCGAGACCAAGGAGGTCGGCGGCTCCCCGCGGCACCTGACCGACATCGTGCTCGGGGTGGTGCGCGACGGGCGGCTGATGCGGGTCGACGACGCGACGGTCGACGCGCTGGAGCGCACCGACCGGCTGCTCTACGTCCGCAACGCCGAAGCGGGCTGAAGTGAGTTTCCGGCTGCGCAAGGTTCCCTTGCTGTCGCGGGTGGGGGCTGACCGCGCCGACCATCTGCGTACCGATCTCGACGCCGCCCACGAGGGTTGGGCCGAGGCCGTGCTGCTTCGGGTCGACGAGCGCGGCCAGGTTCTGGTCGTCGATGAGCAGCTGGTGCTGACCTCGGCCGCCGAGTTCGGCGACAGGCCGCCGGGCGACGCCGTGTTCCTCGGCCGGTTGCCCGACGGACGGCACGTCTGGGCGGTGCGCGCCCGGCTGGAGATCCCCGACGGGATCCCGGCCCGGGTGATCGACCCACGCCGCGCCGGGATCCCGTTCGACGACGTCAGCGCGCAGCTGGTGGCTTGTGCCCTGGCACTGCTGAATTGGCATGAGAATGCGGGGTTTTCACCCGCCGACGGCAGTCCCACCCGGCCGATCCGGGGCGGCTGGGCGCGACGCAACCTGCTCACCGGGCACGAGGAGTTCCCCCGCGTCGACCCCGCGGTGATCTGCCTGGTGCACGACGGCCACGGTCGCGCGGTGCTGGCCCGTCAGGGCTGTCTCTTATACACATCT
>JAHBAP020000393.1 GCA_018500005.2 Mycobacterium sp.
GAACTGAGCGACGCATGACGGCTTTGGTGGACCGGTACCAGAACATCCGCTCGACTGGCGGCGCTACCGGTTCGGGCCGACGCAGCACCTTGCGCAGCCACCGCCGCAGATCCAGCGCGTCGAGTCGATCACCGAGGAGGACCATCGCCGCGGGGGTGACGATGACCGCTGCGGCGGCGGCGAACGCCACCGTCGCCACACCGGAGTATGCGAACGACTTCAGGAAGTACATCGGGAACAGCATCAGCGCCGACAGTGACAGAGCGACCGTCACCGCGGAGAACAGCACCGTCCGTCCGGCGGTGGACATCGTCCGCAGCAGGGCGGCCTCCGGCGTTGCGCCGCCGTGAATTTCGTCGCGATAGCGGCTGAGGATCAGCAGGGTGTAGTCGATTGCCAACGCCAGACCGAGGGCGGTGGTGATGTTGAGCGCGAAGATGGACACCTCGGTGAATGCCGTCAGGAGCCGAAGCACCGCCATGGCGCCGAGGACCGCCATCAGGCCGACGACCATGGGAAGCATCGCGGCAACCAGTCCGCCGAAAACCCACACCAAAACCAGCAGGCTCAGCGGGATCGCGATGGCTTCCATCCGAACCAGGTCGTGCTTGGTCTGATCATTGATCTGCTGCATGACCAACGAGCTGCCACCGGCCTGCACGGTCACGCCGTCCCGGTCTCCACCAACCTGCCCGACGAGTTCGGCCGCGTACTGTTGCGCCTTGTTCTCCCCGCCTGCCATGGTGGCGATGATCAGGCCGGTGGTGCGGTCTTTGCTGATCAGTTCGGCTGCAGCGGCCGGCGGCGAGGTCCATGGCGAGGTCACACTCAGCACGTTGGGCGAGTCCGTCAGCCGGCCGGCTATCTCGGTCCCGACGGCGCTGGCCGCGCTGGTATTGACCCCGGCCCGGTCGGTGACGGTGATGAACAACTGCTGGTCGCTCTGCTGAAACTTGGCGGTGAGGATCCGGGCGGCGCGGGCCGATTCCGAGCCGGGGTCTTGGAATCCGCCGGCCGACAAGTGGTTGGCCACGGGAATGCCGAGAACCGCGGTGATGACCGTGAGCAGGGCGGCAATTGCCAGGATTCGCCGCGGTGCGCGAAGAGCCAGCCGGGCAATTCCTTGAAGCACGGCCCGGTCCTCTCTTCTCAACCAGCGGATTCGGCCGAAGCCCCGTCGACGTCGAGTCTGTCCGGGCGTGCAGTGCGGGTCAAACCGGGCTCAGGTGCCGTTACTCGCCGGTAAGAAATTGCCACAGTTTTCCGAAACGTGACTCAAAGATTCCTTAATGGTGACCCCTACGCTCACAGTTATGTGGATCGACGACACCTCCGCCGACGTCATCAAAGTTGACTTCGACGCCTTGTATCACGGTGACCTCCTCGTGGAGGGTGACACCTCTGAGCAGTTCGAGGAAATGCCGCCGCTGGCCAACGCCAGCTGAGCTAGCCCCCTACGGGCAGACGCCGCGCAACCGCGCGTCGTCGATCCCGCGCAAGCCGAAGCAAAATGCCCGCCTGTTCACAGGCGGGCATTTTTTCTTTCCCCAGATCGACTTGAGGGTCGTGATCATCGTGCAATCACGACCCTCAAGTCGATTTCGCGCTATGGAGGCGGTCAGACGGTCGCGGCGGCCTTCACCATGCCGGCCAGTCGGCCGGTGATGATCTCCTCGGCCTCACTGACCATCCGCCCGACCAACTCACCGCAGGTCGGGATGTCGTGGATCAAGCCCATGACCGTGCCGACCGTCCAGATGCCCGCATCGGGGTCGCCGTCCTCGAAGACCTTGCGGCCGCGTGCGCCCGCGACGAGCTCCATGACGTCACCGAACTGGCCGCCGCCCTTTAGGATCTCCACGACCTCGCGGGAGACCGCGTTGGACGCCACCCGAGCGGTGTTATGCAGGCTGCGGAAGATGAGTTCGGTTCCGAGTTCGTTGCCGTCGACGATGGCCTGCTTGATGTTCTGGTGGATGGGCGACTCGATGGTGCACATGAACCGGGTGCCCATGTTGACTCCGTCGGCCCCAAGGGCCAGCGCAGCCACCAAGCCGCGGGCGTCACCGAAGCCACCGGAGGCGATCATCGGGATCTCGATCTCCTTGGCGGCGGCCGGAATCAGCACCAGGCCGGGCACATCGTCCTCACCGGGGTGACCGGCACACTCGAAGCCGTCGATGCTGATGCCGTCGACCCCAAGGCTCTGCGCCTTGATCGCGTGGCGCACCGACGTGCACTTGTGCAGCACCTTGATGCCGTGGTCATGGAACATCGGCAGATGCGGGGCCGGGTTGGAACCCGCGGTCTCCACGATCTTGATGCCCGCGTCGACGATCACCTGGCGATACTCGTCGTACGGCGGCGGGGTGATCGCCGGCAGGATGGTGAGGTTCACCCCGAACGGCTTGTCGGTCATCTCACGGGTCCGGTCGATTTCCCTGGCGAGGTCGGCCGGAGTCGGCTGGGTCAGCGCGGTTAGAAATCCCAATGCGCCCGCGTTGGCCACGGCCGCAACAAGTTCCGCGCGGCCGACCCACTGCATACCGCCCTGGGCGATCGGGTGCTCGACGCCGAAGGTTTCGGTGAACTTGGTTGTCAGTGTCATGTGTCTGTCCTTCGGGTTCAGGGGGCTCGGGTTCAGGGGGCTTAGCGCGGTGCCATGCGGATGGCGCCGTCGAGGCGGATCACCTCGCCGTTGAGCATGGGATTCTGCACGATGTGTACGGCCAGGGCACCGTATTCGCTGGGGTTGCCCAGCCGAGAAGGATGCGGCACCTGCGCCCCCAGGGAGGCCTTGGCCGGCTCGGGCAGGCCCGCCAGCAGTGGGGTGTCGAACAGTCCGGGGGCGATGGTCATGACCCGGATCTGCTTGTCCGCCAGATCTCGGGCGATCGGCAGGGTCATCCCGACGACACCACCCTTGGACGCCGAGTAGGCCGCCTGCCCGATCTGCCCGTCGAAGGCGGCGACCGAGGCGGTGTTGATGATCACGCCGCGCTCTCCCCCGACCGGGTCGGTCTTGACCATGCGCTCGGCCCCGAGTCGCAAGACGTTGAAGCTGCCCACCAGGTTGATGTTGACGATGCGGGCGAACTTGGCAAGCGGGTAGACCCCGGCCTTGCCGAGCACCCGGATGGCGTCGCCGGTTCCGGCGCAGTTGACCACGATCCGCACCGGACCCATCGACTCGGCGAGGTCGAACGCCTTGCTGACGCCCTCCTCGTCGGTGACGTCGGCGGGGGCGAACGCGACCCGCTCACCCAGCTGTGCGGCCACCTCGTCACCCTTGGAGGTGGGCAGGTCGAGGATCACGACCTTGGCACCCTCGTCGAGCAGGGCTTTGGTGGTCGCCAGGCCCAATCCGGAGGCTCCGCCGGTGACGACGGCAACCGCGTCCTTGATCTGCACTGCGGGTGTTCCTTTCGTCCTACCTACTGGTTGGTTGGGACTATACCCAGGGGTCGGGCAGAGCCCCTAAACCCAGTCCCGCAAGACCGCGTCAGTGTCCTCCCCCGGCGTCCGGGGCGCAGTTGGCTTACCCGGCTGGGTCCGGGAGAACCGAGGGGCCGGCATCGGGAAGATCGAGTCGCCCTCGTGATAGAAGCTGCCGCGCTCGACGTTGTGCGGTTCGGTCTCGATCTCGGCGAAGGACAGGATCGGGGTGACGCAGGCGTCGCTGCCTCGAAATACCTCGGCCCAGTGGTCGCGGTCATGTTCGAGGAAGGTCTCGGTGAGGATCGCCTTCAACTCCGGGAACCGTGCGGCGTCCATCTGATGGGGCAACGCCGCGGGGTCGAGCCCGAGTTTCGCGATGAGTTCGGCGTAGAACTGCGGTTCGATGGAGCCGACCGCGACATGCCGGCCGTCGGCGCATGCGTAGACGTCGTACCGGGGGGCGCCGGTGTCGAGCATGTTGGGGCCCCGCGCGGCATTCCACATGCCGGTGTGCCGGAACGCGAACATCATCTGCGCGAGCACCGCCGAGCCGTCGACCATCGCGGCGTCGATCACCTGTCCCTTGCCTGAATGGCTTCGCTCATAGAGCGCAGAGAGGATGCCGACGAGCAGGAACATCGAACCGCCGCCGAAGTCGCCGACGAGATTCAGCGGCGGAACCGGTGCCTCGTTGACCCGGCCGATGGCGTGCAGCACACCGTTGAGCGAGATGTAGTTCATGTCGTGGCCGGACTGCTGGCTGCGCGGCCCGGTCTGCCCCCAGCCGGTCATCCGGGCATAGATCAGCCGCTCGTTGACTGCTGCGCAGTCCTCCGGGCCCAGACCGAGTCGTTCGGTCACGCCCGGGCGGAATCCCTCGATGAGGACGTCGGCCTTGGCGATGAGTTTGAGGACGAGGTCGCGGTCCGCTTCGCTCTTGAGGTCGGCGGTCACCGAACGGCGGCTGCGCAGCAGGAAGTCGTTACTGGGGGCGGCGCCGAGGCCGCCGGCCTTGGGCCGCTCGACACGCACCACGTCGGCGCCGAGATCTCCGAGGATCATCGCCGCGTGCGGGCCGGGACCGATGCCGGCCAGTTCGACGACCCTCAATCCGTTCAGTGGTCCAGCCATGCCTATACCGCCCTTCTCGGTGGAGTCGCTTCTTTGTACCGTGTTGATCCGTGACCTCTTACACCGGCATCGACGACCTCTCCGTCTCGCTGGACGGCAACGTTCTGTCGGTGACGTTCAACCGGCCCGACAGCCTCAACTCGCTGACCGCGGCGATGGTCGAGACGTTGTGCGAGGTGTTGGACCGCGCAGCCAC
>JAHBAP020000527.1 GCA_018500005.2 Mycobacterium sp.
CCACGATAAGCGGAAGAATCAGTTCGCCATCGTGACCGGAACTTCACGCATTGCGCAACTCGCGGCGTGGGCCCTTGCCACGCAAACGCGGAACCTACACTTCTTGAGCGGCGGCGGCGGCGGCTGCTGCTGCGGTGGCGGCGGCCCGCCTCTTCTCCAGCAGTAGCTGGTGGGGGGCTGCGGCAAGTACATGCTGCTGCCATTTTCGTCGCTGTCGAGCGCATTGGCTTTGGCCCCGAGCGCATTTCGTCAACTGCCGCCGCCTGTTCGGCCCGGTAGAACAAAACTACTGCGATGATGCTGTGGCAACCCACCCACATCACAGCGCTAATGGTGTCCGCTGTGGGGATCGGGTTGCTTCCCCTCCGAGTTGGCGCTGGAGGGTGCGTGAATCTCCAGAGTGGCCACCGGCTCAGGTGCGGTAGCCGGTGGGCGAGGTGAGTAGCTGATCCCGTTGGGTCCTCGGAGCACGGGGGTGGTTGCCGACACCGACATGCTGGTTATGTCGATGCTTGAAACGGTGTTGTCGTAGCTGTTGGTGACCCATGCGAAGTTCCCGGTCGTGTCGATCGCGACGCCGTGTGGGCCGGATCCGGTGTTGACAGTTCCCCGAGTGGTCATCGCGGCGGTCTCGATGACCGACAGGGTGTGGCCCGGCTTGTCGCGGCTACCTTGGTTGGCGGAGACAACGGTCTTCTCGTCTGGGGTCAGATAAAGCTGAACCGGGGGATCGGGGACGCCCGCCCGACCGATGACCTTGCCTAGGGAAAGATCCACTTTCACCACACTCGGCGGGTCGGCAAGTCCGGTGTAGGCGTACCGGCCGTTCGAGCTCACGGCGACCTGCACGGGGGAGTTGCCCACACTCACTGCGCCGCCGGGCCGGTCGGTGGCCGGGTCGATGAGGTCAAGGGTGCCGGCTGTCATGTTTGCCACGACGATCACTGAACCCCCAGCGGCCGAACGCATCCCGTGCGGCATCCCACCGAGGGTAATCTCGCCGATCGGGACCAGACCCTGTCCCTGGTACACCGATACCGTGCCGTCCCCGGCATTGGTGACGTACACCTTGCCGTTGGGTGCCTCGATGACGTGAGCGGGGTGGGGTCCTGTTGGTGCGCTGGCGGTGACCCGGTAGGTCATTGGGTCGATGGCCACCACCACCTCAGCGCCACTGGTCGCGTACACCACTGCGCCTTCCCGAACGGTCTGAACGTTGTGCGGTGCCGCAATTCCCGCCAGGGTCATGGCCACGGAGTGGGTCGCCACGTCGATCACACTGATGCTGTCGGCGCCCTCGTCGGCGACCCAAACCGAACCGGTCGCGGCGGCCGGTGGCGGTGGATAGGTAGGGGATTCCTGACGTCCCGAACACGCGCCCACGGTCAGCCAGATCACGGTCAAGATCGCGACCGCGGGAAATCGTGGTGTGGCCATGGAGCCCTCCCGCCGCTGTGGCGCCCAGTCGAAGATCAACGCTAGTGGCCGTGTTGGAACACGACCAGGGTGTGAGCGGGGGCGCCATCGACAAATTTGGCGCGGCATCGAATTGATCACGGATCGTCGAGCCGATCTCCGTGGGGGAGACCAGCCGATCAACCGGACCGGCCACCACAGCCGGCGGCGCCTGTCGCGGGGGTCACCGTCGGGGCCCGGTCACGACTGACTGCTTCGCAAGTCCACGGCGCCGGGGACCCGCAGCCTCGGCATATCGGTTAGACCCACGTCATCCCCCGAACAACAGGTACAAGCCCGTCAGGGTGTAGGCGACCATCACCAGCATCATGGCGAGTTGTCCGGTCAGTTGATGGCCCACTGGTATCACCCGCAGTGCCTGGTCGTGTGCGGCGAGGACACCCACGACGTGGCCGACCACCACGCAGGCGACCTTGATGGTCCACAGCAGCGTCGGGTTCAGCGACAGGACATAGACCACGTCGCCGGAGTCCAGTCCAAACAGTTGCCAGCCTGCACCGAGGGGGTCCGCCAGTCGGACCACGGTCTCCTGGCCGCGCTCGATCAGGTAGGACAGGTAGTGGGCGAAGATGTAGCCGACCACGATCGGAATGAGGCAGTGCGCCAGTAGGCCGGGCAACTCGCGGCGCTGCTCGCGGGTGACGCCGCCGGTCGCGCGGGCCGCGGCCGAAAACGTCACGCCCACAACGGCGACGAAGACCAGCAGGCCAACGGTCCTGATTGCGGAGCCGCCGCCGGACTCACCGATGATCGGGACGCCGGCGGCGTTGCGGTCGACGAAGTTGCGGAAGCCTGTGAACCCGGAGAAGCTGTCGAACGCGGTGGAACCGAGAAGCACCGCCATCACCGCGACGGTGCCGGGCCGTATCGGCAGGGTGGGCAGGTGATCGAGCGGGTTGCCCACCACGATGCGTCCGGTCGCGGTGTTGCGCCGCCACGGCGCCAGCCGGGACACCGCCACGCTATACACCTCGAAGGGGTCCGCCCGGGCGAACCACGTCGACCCGAACACCGCCGCGCCGACGAGCATCGCCAGGGCGTAGCAGCCGATCCACACCTTGATCGCCGTCAGGGAGCCGGGATCGGGGCTGGCCAGTTCCAGCCACACGAACGCGAACAGGCCTGCCGCCGCCGGCCGGTATCCCCAGCGTTGCGGGTATCCCCGAGGTGGACGCCCGGGCCGCTTGCCGCCCAGAAGTCCCCAGAGGGTGCGCACTGGGGAGATCACCCGCCAGACGGGCCCGAGGAGGACCGAGACGGCGACCAGACCAACCCAGAGCAGGACGTAGAACGAGCCCGGCAGGGCGTTATCGGCG
>JAHBAP020000369.1 GCA_018500005.2 Mycobacterium sp.
CCGCACTGCACGGACCGGACGGGTCGAAACGCGGTTTCGAGCCGTCCGGTCCGTGCAGTGCGGCGTGGTACTTCGCCCCTGTATTGATGATCTCCATGATGTCGACCTCGCCGCACTCGGGCCACGCCACGGTCTCGTAGTTCCGCCCCATCATCCAGAAGGCCGACCAGATCCCCTGCCCGGCGGGGAACTTGATGCGCGCCGACACCGTGCCGTAGGGAAAGGCCATTTTTCCGCGGGTGATCATTCGCGCCGAGGTGTACGAGGCGGCTGAACCGGAGCCGTTTCTGCGCGCCTGGATGACGAGATGGCCGTTGCCGTCGAGTCGGACGTTGTCCGGAGAGTTCGTGTAATCCTGCAGGCTGCCCTTCTCCCAGCGATTCTTCTTATTTGACCCGACGTCGAATGTCCAGAGGTCGGGATTAGGTGGCGAACCGGCCGGGCCCAGGAACTCGTCGAGTACTGGGCCGGTCGCAACAGGCATTCCTTCGGCGTGGGCGACGACCCCCTGGGACGGCAGCAGCGCAACCAACAGGGCCGACAGTATTCGATACGGCCACCTCACGCCCGTCCCACCTCCGGCGTCGAATCCTCTACGTCCAGCGTGCCGCGGTAGGCCCGCAACACCTTCGGACCGTAAACGGCGAATCCGAGGGTAGCGGCAGCCAGCCAGCCCAGGGTGAGCCCGATGAGTCCGCCCAGGCTTGCGCCGACGGCGGCGCTGACGAGTTCCAGAATGCTCAGGGCGCCGACAGTCAATGACTCCCGGACAACTGCCCCGGTGATTCGAGCCAGGGCCACGTGATGGTCCTTCACGATGAGCCCGAGTCCGCCCAAGCACATGATGATGAGCGGGAGGTAGCCGTATTCGGAATAGGCCGGGCCGAAGATGTGCAGCACCGGACGGCCCAGCAGAACCATGGCGGCAATCGCCACGACGCAGGCCAACACCGAATAGCGAAGTGTCTTGCGGACTTCCTCGAGATAGGTGCGGGAATCCCGGGAACTGGAGGCGAACAGCGCCGTCGCCAACGACAGCGGCAGCAGGAATACGACGCTGGCGACCGACCAGGTGGCGAAGAAGTACGCGGCCAGTTCCGGACCGAGGATCGAGTTTGCGACGATCGGCATGGCGAAGTAAGGCGTCATCAGAGCCGTATTGAGTGCGTGGTGCCGGATGGCGTCAAAGTGCAATCCCTGCAGCGCCTTCGGCGTCGGCAGGACCTGCTGCAACTTGAGCCCGTGTTGGCGCATCAGCAGGACACCGACGACTGCGATCGAGATGACGTTGGCCACCAGCCAACTGGTGAAGATGGCCAAATCACCGAATTTGACCGCAGTGAACGCAAAAAGGATCAGCAGTGCGAGCTTGACCACCGATTGGGTGGCGTTGCGACCCAGTTGCATCCCGCCGCCGGTTGTCGACAGCAGCGCCTGGTCCAGCAGGAGGCCCATGCTTTGGGTTGCCGCACCCGCCGCGAAGATCAGGGCCACACCGGGAGTGGAAATGTCTGGGAGACCGAGGAAGCGATCGGGGAGCAAAAAGGCACAGGCCAGGGCCACCCCACCTGCCGCGAGGCCAGTCAGCCCGGCAGCTGTGGACACCACGCGGCCGCGACCTTCGCTCATCGTTGGCAACTCGGCCACCAGGAGGGTTCCGAATCCGAGCAGCGCCATCGGCGCGATGAGGCTCATCGCAGCGATGGCCGTAGAGGATTCGCCTACGTCAGCCGCAGGGAACGCGCGTGCCGCGACCGCCCAGAAAACGAACCCCAGAGCGGAGGTGACCACGGAGGTCGAGGCAAGACTGGCTGCGCTACGGAGCAGAAAACGAATCTTGCCGGAGTGTTCTGAGCGCGAGCGGTCCTTCATCGCCACACCCGCCAGGCCGGGCATCGGTGTGCCGTGGCGCTCGCATGAACGACTCCAGCCCCTTGCGACACGCTGCCACATTACCGATAGGCAACCTGGCCCGCCGACCAACCAAGACAGAAATTCGAGCAGCTAACGCCTGACGTTCGTCGGCGCCACATGAATTGCCACAGGGTCGGTCAGTATCCGGTTCACCTCGAAGAAGTCCTCAGGCAGGGCAACCCAGATCGCGGCCGCCGCAACGATCCCGGTCGGCACCGCCAAGAACACAGCCCTCCGCAGGACCCGCCACAGCACGCCAGCGCGGCCGCCTCGCGCAGCGCCCAGAATCGCGGGAAGATTCACCACCCCAACCACCAGGACACCGGACCAAATGGTCACGGGAGTGAGCCACACACCGGTGAGCAGAAGAGCCATCGAGAACAGACAGACGGCGGCCAAGACCCCCACACCGGTCATGGCTGGACCCCAACATCGGCGAAATCGGAGCGCAGTTTGAACGATGCGAGGCCAGAGGCTGCTCCTCATCACCGCTGCGACGAACAAGCCGCACAGCAAGCCGACCGCCAGTTGAGTCGACATCCGCACCTTGGGTGTCGCCTTGTGCCACCCGCTGGGAAGTTCGGGTACGCCCAACCCCTGGAGGTCGTAGATCGACACCGGACCGTGCCGGTAGAGGACCTTGATCCCCGGGACATGATCGAACTTGGTGAGCTGTGATTCGGCGAATTGTTCGCCTCCACCGGTTTCGCCG
>JAHBAP020000476.1 GCA_018500005.2 Mycobacterium sp.
CAGGCGTCCCCCCGCCGGGCCGCCCGGATCATCCCCGCCCCCGCGCCCACGGCCGCCAGGGCGCCCCCGCCCCAGGTCACCACGTAGGCCAGGGTGAGCCTGGACATCTCGCAGTTGTCCGGGCCACAGGAATCAGTGGTCATCACGAAGAACGGCGAGATCATCACCGACCCTGCCGCCGCGAGTAGGGCCAACACGGCCGCGATCACCGTCGCCGTCCGATCGGCTGCCGAGTGATGCCGGTGCGGCTCAGTGCTCATGAGCGGATTGTGCCTGGTGGAGCATCGGGCGTACAGTGGATCGCGTGCAGCGGGTGCTCCTTCTCGGACGCCGCGGCGGGGTCTGATCCAGACCGGCTTCCCGTCGCGGGTCTTCGCGATGCGCCGGTCTGAAGTCCCCACCAACTTCCCGGAGCAGAAATCGTGAACACCCACCATCACTCGGAGTTCAACTCGGTCGACGCCTACGTATCGGCGCGCACCATCAATAAACCGGCCGGCGGCCGCTGGGACGGCCAGCCCGCGTGGAACACTCAGCGCAACTCGGCGATGCCGGTCAATCGTTATCGTTCGTTCGGCGACGAGGTCGAGAAGATCGAACTGCCGGACCGCACCTGGCCTGACAAGGTCATCACCCACGCCCCGGCGTGGTGTGCGGTCGACCTGCGCGACGGCAACCAGGCTCTGATCGACCCGATGAGCCCGGCCCGCAAGCGCCGGATGTTCGACCTGCTGGTCAAGATGGGCTACAAGGAGATCGAGGTCGGTTTCCCGTCGGCCAGCCAGACCGATTTCGACTTCGTCCGCGAGATCATCGAGCAGGGTGCCATCCCGGAGGACGTCACCATCCAGGCCCTGGTGCAGTGCCGCCCGGAACTGATCGAGCGGACCTTCGAGGCCTGCGACGGCGCTCCGAACGTGATAGTGCACTTCTACAACTCGACGTCGATCCTGCAGCGCCGGGTGGTGTTTCGCGCCGACCGCGACGAGATCACCAAGATCGCGACCGACGGTGCGCGCAAGTGCCTGGAGGAGGCGGCCAAGCACCCCGGTACCCAGTGGCGTTACGAGTACTCCCCGGAGTCCTACACGGGCACCGAATTGGAATACGCAAAGCACGTCGTTGACGCGGTCTCCGAGGTCATCGCCCCCACCCCGGAATGGCCGCTGATCGTCAATCTGCCGGCCACCGTCGAGATGACCACCCCGAACATCTATGCCGACTCGATCGAGTGGATGAGCCGGAACCTGAACCGGCGCGACTCGATCATCCTGAGCCTGCACCCGCATAACGACCGCGGAACCGCCGTTGCCGCAGCGGAATTGGGCTTCCAGGCCGGGGCGGACCGCATCGAGGGCTGCCTGTTCGGCAACGGTGAGCGCACCGGCAACGTCTGTCTGGTGACCTTGGGGCTGAACATGTTCTCCCGAGGTGTGGACCCGCAGATCGACTTCTCTAATATCGACGAGATCCGGCGCACCGTGGAGCACTGCAACCAACTGGCGGTGCCAGAGCGCCATCCCTACGGCGGTGACCTGGTGTACACCGCGTTCTCCGGCAGCCACCAGGACGCCATCAACAAGGGCCTCGACGCCATGAAGATCGCGGCCGACGAGGCAGACGCCGACGTCGAGGACATCCTGTGGCAGGTGCCGTATCTGCCGATCGACCCCAAGGACGTCGGCCGCACCTACGAGGCCGTCATCCGGGTGAATTCGCAGTCGGGCAAGGGCGGGGTGGCCTACATCATGAAGGCCGACCACGGTCTGGTGCTGCCGCGCCGACTGCAGATCGAGTTCAGCCAGGTGATCCAGAAGATCACCGATGGCGAGGGCGGCGAGGTGTCGTCCAAGGAGATGTGGGACGCCTTCGCCGACGAGTACCTGGGCCCGATCCTGCCCTTGGAGCGCATCAAGCAACGCGTCATCGGCTCGGAGGTCGACGGCGGCATCGACATCATCGAAGCCACCGTGAAGATCGACGGCGTCGAGACCGAGATCCGCGGTGAGGGCAACGGACCGCTGGCGGCCTTCGTCGACGCACTGGGCACCGTCGGGATCGACGTGCACGTGCTGGACTACTCCGAGCACGCGATGTCCGCCGGCGAGGAAGCCGCCGCGGCGGCCTACGTGGAGGCCTCCGTCGGCGGCCGCACGGTGTGGGGCGTCGGCATTGCGACGTCGATCACGACGGCCTCGCTGCGGGCGGTGGTGTCGGCAGTCAACCGGGCGGCCCGGCTGGGCTGAGGTCCGTCCGGATGTCGACCTCCGATGTGAGGGTTCGATGCACCGGGCACTTGTCGGCGATCTCCAGCAGACGGGTCCGGGTGGCATCGTCGAGTTCCCCGTCGAGGGTGATGGTCCGCTCGATACGGTCGATCTGCCCCTGGCTGGTTTCGCAGGTCCGACAGTCGGTTGCATGAATCTTGGCGTGCCGTAGCTGCACCGAAACATTCTCCAGGGCAATCGATTTCCGGTCCGCGTACATCCGCAGCGTCATAGCTGTGCACGCACCGAGGGCGGCCAGCAACAGATCATAAGGCGATGGCCCGCTGTCCAGACCTCCCACTTCGACGGGTTCGTCGGCGACAAGGCGGTGCCGGCCCGCGATGACCGACTGCTGGTATCTGCCCCCACCGGTCTCGCCGACCACCACCTCCCCGGCAACCTGGTCGGCAACCGGGGCCTGCGAGCCGTCGGCGATGTAACGCTGCGCCCAGGCTGCGATGACATCGCCCGCGTACTGTGCGTCCTGCCGCCGGGACAGCAGGTGATCGGCGCTGTCCAGTGA
>JAHBAP020000213.1 GCA_018500005.2 Mycobacterium sp.
CAGGGTGAACACGGTCTCGATACCGCTGGCGCGGAGTCGGCGGGCGATCAAACGGCCGGCGTGGACGGTCTCGGCGTGCCCGGTGTGCCCAGCGTCGGTCCCCATCGACTGAGCCTAACCAGGACTGGGGTAGCTTCGCGGGAACTGCCTTGCAGGTGAGGAGAGCACGTTGGAGACGATGGAACCCTACGAACCGTCAATGGACTGGGGACATGAAGTCGTCCCGTCGTTGTTGTGGATCCTGCAGTACTGGGCGGTCGCCGCCGTCGTCACACTGCTGGTGCTGTTTCTGCTGTCCCGCTTGACGGTCTGGGGGCGGCAGTACTGGCGGATCACCGGCGATTACTTCAGGGGCCGGGAGGCGGTGAAGGTCTGGATCTGGCTGGCCGTCCTGCTGCTTTCGGTGATGGTCTCGGTCCGGATCAACGTGCTGCTCAGCTATTTCAGCAATGACCTATACACCTCTCTGCAGGTCGCATTCCAGGCGGGCAGCGCCAACGAACAAGAGATCCGGGCCGATGCGATCCACGGATTCTGGGTTTCGCTGGGCATCTTCGGCATTCTGGCAACCATCTACGTCAGCCAGGTGATGCTCGACATCTACCTGACCCAGCGGTTCATCATCCGCTGGCGGACCTGGCTGACCTATCGCCTCACCGGCGAGTGGCTAGCCGACCGCGCCTACTACCGGGGCCGATTCACCGACGCCAACACCGACAACCCCGACCAGCGTATTCAGCACGACATCGACGTCTTCACCACCGGGGTGGGAAGTTCCGCCAACACACCGACCGTCGGAACCGGGTCGATGCTGATTTTCGGCGCCGTCTCGTCGGTCTGCACCGTCATCGCCTTCGTGCCGATCCTGTGGGACCTCTCGGGTCCGGTGACGGTGCTCGGTTTCACCCTGGAACGGGCCCTGTTCTGGGTGGCCTTCATCTACGTCTTCCTCGCCTCGGTGGTGGCGTTCTGGATCGGCCGGCCGCTGATCCGGCTGAGCTTCCGCAACGAATTGACCAACGCCGCCTTCCGCTACGCCCTGGTGCGGTTGCGGGATGCCGCCGAGGCCGTCGGCTTCTATCGCGGCGAGTCCACCGAGCGAGGAATTCTCAAGAAGCGATTCGACAACATCATCGCCAACTACCGCCGGTTCGTCCGGCGGACGCTGGGCTTCACCGGGTGGAATCTGACGATGAGCCAGATCATCACTCCACTGCCCCTAGTGGTGCAGGCTCCGCGGTTGTTCAAGGGCGAGATGGACTTCGGCGACGTCACCCAGTCGGCGAGTGCGTTCTCGAATATCAGCGACTCGCTGTCCTTCTTCCGCAACGCCTACGACCAGTTCGCCTGCTACCGCGCCTCCATCATCCGTCTGCACGGACTTATCGAAGCCAATGAAGGGGCGCTGGAGATGCCCAGCCTGGAGACCCTGCCCAGCACCGACGGGTCGGTGCAATTGAACCGCGTCGAGGTCCGCACCCCAGACGGCAGCCAACTGCTGGACCCGCTGGACCTGCGCCTCGACCGCGGCGACACCATGGTGATCACGGGGTGTTCGGGCACCGGCAAGACCACCCTGCTGCGCAGCCTGGCCCAAATGTGGCCCTACACAACAGGGTCGGTGAGCCGCCCACTCGACGGCCACGAAACGATGTTCCTCTCCCAGCTGCCCTATGTACCGCTGGGCGACCTGCGCACCGTGGTGTCCTATCCCGCGCAGGCCGGCGACATCCCCGACGACGAGATCCGAAGTGCGCTCTCCAAGGTGGCCCTGACGCACCTGAATTCCCGCCTCAACGAGGAGCAGGATTGGGCCAAGGTGCTCTCCCCGGGTGAGCAGCAGCGGGTCGCGTTCGCCCGTATTCTGCTCAACCGCCCCAAGGTGGCGTTCCTCGACGAGGCCACCTCGGCTCTCGACGAGGGCCTGGAATACGTGGTCTATGACCTGGTCCGGACCGAACTGCCGGACACCATCGTGGTCAGCGTCAGCCACCGGCCGACAGTGGACCAGTACCACGAGCAGCACCTGGAACTGCTCGGCGACGGTGCCTGGCGGCTGGGGCGGGTCCGGGGCAGCGAGCCCGCTCCCGTCTGATCTCGCGTCCCGGCGGGGCTGTTGCTGACATGCTGAGCCGCGGAGGTTGACGTCGATGGAGATGTACGAGCCCTCGCTGGACTGGGCGAACGAGATCCCGCAGTCTCTGCTGTGGACCGCCAAGGCCTGGCTCATCACGGCCGTTGTGGCCGTCATCGTGTTGGTACTGCTGGCCCGCTACACGGTGTGGGGCCGACAGTTCTGGCGTGTCACCGGCGGCTACTTCCGCGGTCCGGGCAGTGTCCGGGTGTGGGCCTGGCTCGGCCTGCTGTTGTTCTTCACGCTCATCACGGTGCGACTCAATGTGCTGCTGAGTTATCAGGCCAACGACCTGTACTCCTCCCTGCAGGTGGCCTTCGAGGGCAATGGTGCCGGCGACGCGGCCGTGCGCGACTCGGGCGTGCACGGGTTCTGGATGGCCATCCTCACCTTCGGCTTGATCGCCGCCCTCTACGTCAGCCGGGAGATGCTCGATATCTACCTGACCCAGCGCTTCATCATCCGTTGGCGCATCTGGCTGACCGACCGCCTCACCGGCGACTGGCTCGACGAAGAGTCCTTCTACCGGGGCCGGTTCCTGGACCAACCGATCGACAACCCCGATCAGCGCATCCAACTCGACATCGACGCCTTCACCGCCGGCACCGGAACCGGGATCAACACCCCCACCGCCGGGACGACGACAACCCTGCTGTTCGGCGCGATCAACGCGATGGTGTCGGTGGTGGCCTTCACCCCGATCCTGTGGAACCTGTCCGGGCCACTGACATTCTTCGGGGTCACCCTGGGCCACGCCCTGTTCTGGATCGCGCTGATGTACGTCTTCGCCACCACGGTGGTCGCGTTCTGGATCGGCCGCCCGCTGATCCGGTTCAGCTTCCGGAACGAACTGACCAACGCCGCCTTCCGCTACGCGCTGGTGCGGATGCGCGACGCCGCCGAGTCGATCAGCTTCTACCGGGGCGAGGACGCCGAAAAGTCCGTTCTGCGAGCAAGATTCGCGGCCATCATCTCCAACTATCGCGGCTATGTGGTGCGAACGCTGGGACTGCTCGGCTGGAACCAGTCGATCAATCAGATCATCAACCCGTTACCCCTGGTCGTTCAGGCTCAGCGACTCTTCTCGGGCCAGATCACCTTCGGTGACGTGACCCAGTCGGCGAGCGCGTTCAACAGCGTCCACGACTCGCTGTCGTTCTTCCGGGCGGTGTACGACTCCTTCGCCTCCTACCGAGCCACCATCATCCGACTCGACGGTCTGGTGGTCGCCGATGAGCAGGCCCGTGCCCTGCCCCGACTGAACGCCGAGCACTGCGAGGACGGGGCGCTGGAATTGCGCGACGTCGAGGTCCACGACCCGCACGGCGGCGTCCTGTTGAAGGGGCTGAACCTGCGATTGGAGGCCGGCGAGTCACTGGTGATTACCGGTCCGTCAGGGTGCGGGCGGACGACGCTGCTGCGCAGCATCGCCCGACTGTGGCCCTACGCCACCGGAACCGTCCGCCGGCCCGACGGCGACAAGGATGCAATGTTCCTGTCCCAGGTTCCCTATCTGCCATTGGGGGATCTGCGAGCGGTGCTGAGCTACCCGGACCGCGAATGCACCGTGCCCGACGAGGAACTCGTCGCCGCCCTGAACGCCGTCGCACTGGGGCATCTGGCCAATCGGCTCAACGAGTTGCAGGATTGGTCCAAATCACTGTCTCCGGGCGAGCAGCAGCGCATCGCCTTCGCCAGGGTGCTATTGCAGAGACCCCGACTGATCTTCCTCGACGAGTCGACCTCAGCGATCGACGAGGGGCAGGAATTCGCGATCTACCGGATGCTCAATGAGCGACTGCCCGACAGCATCATGGTGTCGGTGACCCACCGCGGCACCGTCGAACAGCACCACGATCACCACCTCCGGCTGCTCGGCGACGGCAGGTGGGAACTGGACCGCGACTGCCGTTCGGCCGGGGTCTAATCGAGGTTTAATCGGGCTTCGCGACCCGTCCCAGTGACTCGGCCGCATGCGTACCGGCCCGCCGGCCGAAGAATGAACCGGAGCCCAATTGCGTTCCGCTGGAATAACCTTTGCCATCCTGCGCCAGATTCGAGGCGCATGCTCCGGCCGCGTACAGTCCGGCAATCGCGCTGCCGTCCGAACGCAATACCCGGCCGTCGACATCGGTGGCCAGTCCCCCGACGGTGAA
This sequence comes from Mycobacterium sp., assembly GCA_018500005.2. Lineage (GTDB taxonomy): Bacteria > Actinomycetota > Actinomycetes > Mycobacteriales > Mycobacteriaceae > Mycobacterium. Next base: position 4,291 of record JAHBAP020000213.1, read on the forward strand.
GCCGGAGTAGATCGCCTTGCCCAGTGACAAGTCGAACGCCGCCCACGGCCCATTGTCTTGGGCGGCAAGGAATTCCGGCTGCTTGTGGAAGTCGGGGTCCTCGCCCCTGGCCGCGTGGCTGTTGTAGCGGTCCAGGGTGGCCACCAGATTGCCGGCCGGGATACCCAGGGCGGACTCCATCTCCGCGACGGTCTCCCAGCCGTCAATGAACTTGATCAACGGGAACTCCGGGCGCTGCAGGTGCTCCTCGTCGACGATCAGATAGGCCGCGCTGTCAGGCTGGTCCATCACGAAACCCGAAGTGCGGGAATGGTAGGAGTCCTCGGCGACGAACCGCTTGCCCAAGGTGTTGACGATGATGCCGGTGAGAAGGATCGCCGGCGGATAGGCGGGTGCGGTGATGAACGCCTGGTCCATGTGCTTGGTGGCCCCGCCGGCTGAAATGCCCAGCCTGATCCCCAGTCCGTCGTCATACGTGTTGCCCAGGACGAACGGCTTCTCGGCGAGTTTGGGCGTGTAGGCGGCGACCATGTCTTTGTTCATCACGAATCCACCCGCAGCGATCACCACCGCGCGGGCCCGGATGGTGCCGGTGTCCCCGAAGTGCTTCCAGGCCACCCCGGCCACAGCCCCGTCATCGAGGATCAGGTTGGTCGCGCCGGTCTCGTAGCGGATCTGCACACCCAGTTCGACGGCCCGCTTGAGCAGCAGGTCGATCACCATGGCCGCACCCTGGGTGTCTCCGGGTACCGGAACCTTGTGCCCGCGCGGTGCGGGCACCGCGAGATCCCTGAAGGGCCAGACCTTTTCGTTACCGGTGTACATCAACCCCTGGGTGCCGGGCTGGATCACCGCCTTCTCCGGGTAGTAGCTGCGCTCGAAGTGCACACCGAGGTCCTCGAGCCAGTTGAAGTGTTCGACGCTGTGCTCGCAGTAGGCCCGGATCTTGTCGTATTCGGGCTCGCGGGACATGGCTACGAGGTACTTGTACATCTCCTCGGCGCTGTCCGGATGACCGGTGGCCTGCTGCACGGCCGTGCCGCCGCCGAGGTAGAAGTGACCACCCGCCAGTGCTGTGGTCCCACCGGCCACCGCGGCGCGTTCCAACACCAAGACCCGGGCGCCCGCGGCCGCAGCCGACACAGCCGCGCATCCGCCGGCGATACCGAAACCGATCACCAGGACGTCCACGTCGACGTCGCGGTTGTCCGAAGCCGTGGAGTTGATGACAGCTGGAATGTCGCGGCCGCTCACTCCTCGAGAGTATCGGCTGCCCGAACGTGTTCCCGTTCTACCCGGCGGCGATGTTGACGACAGCGGCGCCGTCCTGGCGCGCCTGCTCACCGGTGGCCGCCCACGATACCGCCGCCGGGAACTGCCCCCAGGTGCTGTTGAAGAGACCGGCGATCACCGCGGTGCCGTCGGGGGCCATGGTGTAGACCGGTCCACCCGAGTCACCCCGCTGGCTGACCACGCCGTTGGTCATGGTGAACCAGCCGTTGTTGACCCGCTCGACGGTTCCGCAACTCTCACCGGTCACCACACCGAAGTGGCAGATCGGCTGACCGGCAACCAGTTGAACGCCGGGATCGACCACAAGCCGGCGACCGCCGGGCAAGACCGAGTTGACGGTGACGTCTTTGGCCAGGCTGATGGTTTCGTAGTCGGAGATCACCTGATCGGTCCGCACGACGGCCCCGTTGGGAGTGTTGTCGCGGGCTGAGGTGACCGTTCCGATCAACCGACCACTGCGGTCGGTGACAGTGCCGTTGCCACTGCAGTGTCCGGCGGAGTAGCCGATCCGCGCGACGGGGTCGATGAATCCCAGGGTGCACAACGTGGTGCCCTGACGGATCTCCATACCGGGAAAAACTTGAACGTCTCCGTCGGCTGCGGCGGCCCGGGGCGAGGCGGGGGGCACGCGCCCCGGCGCCCCCGGCCGCCCCCCTCTCGACCCGCCCCCCCCGCCTTGCCCCGCCCCCGCCCGCCCCGCCCGCCTCCCCCTTCCCCCTCTCCCCGCCAC
>JAHBAP020000493.1 GCA_018500005.2 Mycobacterium sp.
ACGGTGCCGGTATCGGGGTCGTAGACGCCGCGGCGGAACTGTCGCTTACCGGCTGGGGAGGGGATCGTCTCGGCCAGGAAGGCGGCGCGCCGCGGACGGTCCGGATTCGGCAGGCCCATGGCAGCGCGCAGGGCCGGCCGCAGGAATACCTCGAATGACACCAACGCGCTGACCGGGTTACCGGGCAGCGTGACGATGCTGCGGCCGTCGGCGAGGGCACCTGCACCCTGTGGCATCCCCGGTTGCATCGCGACCTTGACGAACTCGACGGACCCGGTCGTTCCGAAGGCGTCTTTGACCACTTCGTAGGCCCCCGCGCTGACACCGCCGGAGGTGATGACCAGATCGGCCCGCCCGGAATAGCGGTCGAGCACGGCGCGGAACTCGGCGACGTCGTCACCGCAGCTTTCCGTTCCGGCGACCTCGGCACCGGCATCCCGCACCGCAGCGGCAAGCATGATTCCGTTGGACTCGTGGATCTGTCCGGGCCGCAGTGCCGTTCCGGCGGGCACCAACTCCGATCCGGTGGACACCACCAGGACGCGCTGGCGGGGAATGACGACCACCTCCGCCAATCCCAGCGCCGCCACCAAACCAAGCGCAGCCGGGGTGATCACCTGCCCGGCCCGCAGCACCGTCGTCCCAGCCGCGACATCCTCGCCGGCCTTCCTGATGTGCTGGCCGGGTCTGGCCGCGGCCGCGATGGTGACCAGTTCCACGCCGGCGTCGGTGTGCTCCACCGGCACCACCGCAGTTGCGCCGTTAGGCAGCGGGGCGCCGGTCATGATCCGGTGCGCCGTCGCCGGTTCCAGCGTCAGGCTGTCGGTACGTCCGGCCGGAATATCCTCGGCCACAGGGAGTTTCACGGGAGTGCCCGGACTTGCACCGGCGATGTCGACCGCTCGGACCGCGTAGCCGTCCATCGCGGAGTTGTCGAAGACCGGCAGGGACAACGGTGCCACCACGTCCCCTGCCAGGACCAGTGCCTGTGCGTCGGCGAGCGTGACGGTGGCCGGAGTCCGACCCCGGATCAGTCCGGCGACGACGCCTCTGTGCACCTCGACGCTTCGCATCGGGGGATGCGCCTCGACGCTGCGCATCACACCGGGAAGGTGACGCCGGTCAACTCCTCGGAGACCTGCCACAGCCGGTTCTGGATCGCGACATCCTTGGACTGCTTGGTCGAGTCGACCAGTACGGGGTAGCCGCGCAGTTCGCGGAACCCGTCCGGACCGTAGTACTGACCGCCTTTGACCGCCGGATCGGTGGCAGCCCGCAGGGTGGGTAGTGCACCCGTCTCGGCGGAGTTGAGCAACTTGCCCGAGATCCAGTCGATGCCCGGCAGGCTGGCCCCGGGGATGTGACGGACCAGTTCGGTAGCCGCGACACCCGGGTGCGCCGCCACGGCGATGGTCTTCGCCTTCGCGGCGACCAGGTGGCGCTGAAGGTCGTAGGCGAACATCAGGTTCGCGAGCTTGGACTGGCCGTAGGCGGCCACCCGGTCGTACCGCCGCTTCTCCCAGTGCAGATCTTCGAAGTCGATCTTGGCCTTGATGTTGTGGGCGATGCTGGCGACCACGACCACTCGTGAACCGTCGACGTCGATCAGGTTCGGGAGCAGGATGCCGGTCAGGGCGAAGTGTCCGAGATGATTTGTGCCGAACTGCAATTCGAACCCGTCGGCGGTCGTCGACTTCGGCGGGTACATCACGCCGGCGTTGTTGATCAGCAGGTCGATGCGCGGGTAGGCGGCCGCCATCTCGGCGCCCGACTCCTTGACCGCGGCCAGCGAGCCGAGGTCCAGTTTGTGCACTGTCACGTCGGCTCCGGGCGTCAGACCGCGGATGCGCGCCGCGGCGGACTCACCCTTGGCGGTGTCGCGAACCGCCATCACCACCTTGGCGCCGCGGGCCGCCAACACCCGGGCGGTGTCATATCCCAGGCCGGTGTTGGAACCGGTGACGACGGCCAGTCGGCCGCTCTGATCGGGAACGTCGCTCTCAGTCCACTTCATGGCTAGAAGATACGTGGGGTTCTAGTGTCGTAGGTATGGCAGCCCTAAGTAAGGCGGCCGGCGTGCTGTTCGACATCGACGGCGTTCTGGTGACCTCCTGGCAGCCCATCTCGGGCGCGGCCGAAACGGTTCGGACGCTCGCCGGGCGGGGGATCCGGTGCTGCTATCTCACCAACACCACCAGTAGGTCCCGGCGCCAGATCGCCGAAGATCTGGCTGCCGCCGGGATGGCCGTCAACTCAGACGAGGTCATCACCGCCGCCGCACTGACCGCCGAGTATCTGAACTCCCGTCACCCCGGTGCCCGGTGTTTTCTGGTCAACGACGGTGACATCGCCGAGGACATGCCCGGCGTCGAACTCACCGACTCGGATCCCGACGTCGTGGTGCTCGGCGGTGCCGGGCCGCAATTCAGTCACGACACCCTGAGCAGGGTCTACGACTGGATGGTCAGCGGTGTCCCGGTGGTGGCCATGCACCGCAGCACGTTCTGGAAGACCGACCGGGGCTTGCGGATCGACACCGGTATGTACCTGATCGGGATGGAGGAAAGTTCCGGTCGCGTCGCGATCGCGGTCGGGAAGCCCGCGCCCGCCGGATTCGAGGTCGCCGCGGCCCGCCTGGGCCTTGCCGCCGGCGACATCGTCATGGTCGGTGACGACCTGCACAACGATGTGTTGGCAGCGCAGGCAGTCGGGATGACCGGCGTGCTGGTTCGCACGGGCAAGTTCCGTCAGGAGACGGTGGACCGTTGGGCGGCACACCAATCCGCGGATCAACCCGATCACGTGATCGACTCGGTCGCAGATCTGCCTCGGCTACTGGGCGTTTAGCGCCCGTACGGCCTCGATGCGGGCCTGCAGCTGTTCGGTGTTGGCCGCGGCCACCGGCGGGCCGCCGCAGATCCGGCGCAGTTCGTTGTGAATCCAGCCGTGCGTGCGGCCGGTGCGGTGGTGGGTGGCGGCAACCAGTGCATTGAGTTCCCGGCGCAGTTCGCGCAACTGTCCGTGGGTGGTTCGCGGTGCCGTCTCACCGCTGACTGTTCTCCTGTTCAGCTGCTCTTCTTGCCTGCGCCGCAACAGGTCTCGCATCGATTCCGCATCGAGCAGACCCGGGATACCCAGATAGTCGGCCTCCTCGTCACTTCCGGCGGGAGTCGCCGTCCCGAACGAGGAGCCGTCGAAGATGACTTGATCGAGTTCGGCCTCGGCGCCCAGGTACTCGATCTTGTTCTCCGCCTCACCGGGCTCGTCGCGCTTCTGCGCGGCCAGTTCGGCGTCCAGCGGATCCTCGAGGACCTCCCGATGCGGTTTGCCCAGCACGTGATTGCGCTGTGCCTCCATCTCGCTGGCGAGCATCAGCAGGTTGGGCACCGACGGCAGGAAGATGCATGCGGTCTCGCCGGGGCGGCGGGAACGCACGAAGCGGCCGATCGCCTGGGCGAAGAACAGTGGCGTCGATGCGCTGGTGGCGTACACGCCGACCGCCAGGCGGGGGACGTCGACGCCCTCGGAGACCATCCGCACCGCCACCAGCCAGCGCGAGGTTCCCTCGGCGAACTCGGCGATCCGGTCCGATGAACCCTTGTCGTCGGAGAGCACCACGGTGGGGGCCTCACCGGTGATCTTGCGCAACAGGTCGGCGTAGGCGCGGGCCGCGGTCTGGTCGGAGGCGATGATCATGCCGCCGGCGTCGGGTACGTGCTCACGCAGGCCGCGCAACCGGGTGTCTGCCGCGGCGATGACGGCGGGCATCCACTCACCGGCCGGGTTGAGCGCGGTCTTCCAGGCCCGGGCAGTCTGCTCGGCGGTGAGCGGTTCGCCCAGGCGGGCGGCATGCTCCTCCCCGGCGCTGTCCCGCCATCGGGCCTCACCGGAGTAGGCCATGAACAGCACCGGCCGCACCACGCCGTCGGCGAGGGCGTCGGAGTATCCGTAGGTGTGGTCGGCCCTGGATTGCTGGAAGCCCGCAGCGTCCGCCTCGTAGGTGACGAAGGGGATGGCGCTGTCGTCGCTGCGGAAAGGGGTTCCGGTTAGCGCGAGTCGGCGGGTCGCGTCATCGAACGCCTCCCGGATGGCGTCCCCCCAACTCTTGGCGTCCCCGCCGTG
>JAHBAP020000306.1 GCA_018500005.2 Mycobacterium sp.
GCGCCCAGCCCAACCCAACCCCAGCCGGCCGGCGGCCGGCTGGGGTTGGGTTGGGCTGGGCGCGGCGGCAGCGGCTCTGGTGGCGGGTCTGTTCTACCGGCCCGCCTCGGGGGGAGCGGGGCTGTTGACCATCGCCGGGATGGCCGTGGGGGGTTCGACGGGGGTGCTGGCCGCGGTCTCGGGGCTGTCCGCGGCGGCGTACCTCGTCACCCGGTACACCCAGGATGCGGCCACGGTGACCCTTCCGACGGTGCTGGGGATGGTGGGCTTCACCGCCGTCGCTGCGGCGGCCGGCGCGGTGTCGGTACAGATGGCCTGGGTGCCGTTGGTGGCTCCCGCAATCACGGCCGCGATCCTGATTCTGGTGGCCCTGCCACTGGTCCCCAGCCGACAGTCGGGGGCGTTCTCCGCCCCCGGCCCGGACCTCGAACAACCCGGTTAGGTACGAATAACACGTGTCAGTCGTGCTGCTGCTGTCCACTTCGGACACCGACCTCATCACCGCGCGCGCCAGTGGCGCCGATTTCCGGTGGGCCAACCCGTCCCGACTCGCGGACGGCGAACTCGCGGACCTGCTCGCCGCGACCCCGAAGCCTTCGGTGGCGGTGGTGCGTCTGCTCGGCGGCTACCGGGCCTGGCCGGACGGCGTCGACAGCCTTGTTGCGAGCGGGATACCGGTGGTCGTGGTCAGCGGTGAGCAGTCGCCCGACGCCGACCTCATGCAGCGCTCGACGGTACCCGCCGGAATCGCCGTTCAAGCCCACACCTATCTGGCCCAGGGCGGGGTGGAGAACCTGCGGCAGATGCACGCGTTCCTGTGCGACACCCTGTTGATGACCGGGTTCGGGTTCGCCCCGCCGGCGACCACCCCGACGTGGGGTCTACTGGAACCCCGCTGTGCGAACTGCGACGATTGCGGGCCGGAGCGCGGGAGCGATTCCCGTCCCACGATCGCGATCCTGTACTACCGCGCCCAGGAACTCGCCGGAAACACCGCCTATGTCCGGGCGCTGTGTTCGGCGATCAAACGGGCGGGTGGACGGCCGCTGCCGGTGTACTGCACGTCGCTGCGCAACCCGCCCGCCGATCTGCTGGAGTTGCTGGCGACGGTGGACGCCATGGTGGTCACCGTGCTCGCCGCCGGCGGCGCCACCCCCGCGGCCGTCGGCGCTGGGGGAGCTGACGACGGTTGGGACGTCAAACACCTTGCTGCCCTGGATATTCCGATTCTCCAAGGTCTGTGCCTGACCAGTTCCCGAGCGCGCTGGTCTGGCAACGACGACGGCCTGAGCCCGCTGGACGTGGCCACCCAGGTGGCGGTGCCCGAGTTCGACGGCCGGATCATCACCGTCCCGTTCTCGTTCAAGGAGATCGACGCCGACGGCCTGATCTCCTACGTGCCCGACCCGGAACGCTGCACCCGGGTGGCGGGCCTGGCGGTCAATCATGCCCGGTTGCGCCGGGTGCCACCCAGCGAGAAGCGGTTGGCGCTGCTGTTCTCGGCTTACCCGACCAAACACTCCCGGATCGGCAACGCCGTCGGCCTGGATACTCCGGCCAGTGCCATCGCGCTGCTGAAGGCCCTGCGGGACGAGGGTTATGACGTCGGCGACGTACCGGGCCTGGATGCGCGAGATGGAGACGCGCTGATGCACGCCCTAATTGAACGGGGCGGCCAGGACCCGGATTGGCTCACCGCCGGCCAGCTGGCCGGAAACCCGATCCGCATCCCGGCGTCCCGCTACCGGGAGTGGTTCGCCGCGCTGCCCGCCGACCTCGCCGCGGCGATGGTGACCCACTGGGGACCGCCGCCGGGGGAGTTGTTCGTCGACCGCAGCAGTGTTGACCGGGGCGGGGATCCCGATGGCGAAATCGTCATCGCCGCAATGCGATCCGGGAACCTGGTGATCGTGGTACAGCCGCCCCGCGGTTTCGGGGAGAACCCGGTGGCCATCTACCACGACCCCGACCTGCCGCCCAGTCACCACTACCTGGCGACCTATCTATGGCTGCGACACGAATTCGGCGCGCACGCCGTCATCCATCTGGGCAAACACGGCAATCTGGAATGGCTGCCGGGCAAGACCTTGGGGATGTCTGCCGACTGCGGCCCCGACGCCGCACTCGGGGACCTCCCGCTGATCTATCCGTTCCTGGTCAACGATCCGGGCGAGGGCACCCAGGCCAAGCGCCGGGCGCACGCCATCCTGGTCGACCACCTGATCCCGCCGATGGCACGGGCCGAGAGCTACGGCGACATCGCCCGGCTGGAACAACTCCTCGATGAGCATGCCAATGTTGCCAGCCTCGACCCGGCGAAGTTGCCCGCGGTGCGCCAGCAGATCTGGACCCTGATGCGCGCGGCGAAAATGGACCACGATCTGGGTCTGGCGGAGCGTCCCGAGGACGATCGCTTCGACGACATGCTGATGGGTGTCGACGGCTGGCTGTGCGAGATCAAGGACGTCCAGATCCGCGACGGATTGCACATCCTCGGGGCCAACCCGGTGGGCGAAGCGCAACTGGACCTGGTGCTGGCCATCCTGCGGGCCCGCCAGTTGTTCGCCGGCGAACAGCACCTACCCGGCCTGCGGCAGGCCCTCGGCCTGGCCGAGGACGGCAGCGACGAACGGGCCGATGTGGACGCCGCCGAAGGGCGAGCGCGTGAACTGCTCGCCGCACTGCAGTCGGCGGATTGGGACGCCGGGCGCGTCGACGAACTGACCACGGACCCGGCGATCGCGGCGATCCTGCGATTCGCCGCCCGGGAGGTGGTGCCCCGGCTTGCCGGCACCGCCCGCGAGATCGATCAGGTGCTGGCGGCACTGGACGGCCGCTATATCGCCGCCGGGCCATCCGGTTCGCCGCTGCGCGGTCTGGTCAACGTGCTGCCCACCGGCCGCAACTTCTATTCGGTCGACCCCAAGGCCATGCCGTCGCGGCTGGCCTGGGACACCGGGGTGGCGATGGCAGAGTCGCTGCTGGAGCGCTACCGCAAGGACTACGGCGAGTGGCCGCGCTCGGTGGGACTGTCCGCCTGGGGCACCTCGGCGATGCGGACATCGGGGGACGACATCGCCGAAATCCTTGCGCTGCTGGGTGTTCGGCCGGTGTGGGACGACGCCTCGCGCAGGGTGGTCGATCTGACGGTGATCCCGCTGGCCGAACTCGGCCGGCCCCGTATCGACGTCACCGTGCGGATCTCGGGCTTCTTCCGCGATGCCTTCCCGCATGTGGTGGTCATGCTCGACGACGCCGTCCGGCTGGTGGCCGCACTCGACGAGCCCGGGGACCAGAACTACGTGCGAGCCCACGTTCAGGCCGACCTGGCCGAACACGGCGACGAACGGCGCAGCACCACAAGAATTTTCGGATCCAAGCCGGGAACCTACGGCGCGGGTCTGCTGCAACTGATCGACAGCCGCAACTGGCGCGACGACGCCGACCTGGCTGAGGTGTACACCGCCTGGGGTGGCTTCGCCTACGGCCGCGGACTGGACGGCCGACCGGCCGCCGAGGATATGAGCCACCAATACCGGCGGATCGTGGTCGCCGCGAAGAACACCGACTGCCGCGAGCATGACATCGCCGACTCCGACGACTACTTCCAGTACCACGGCGGCATGGTCGCCACCGTGCGGGCGCTGACCGGGCGGGCCCCGGCCGCATACATCGGCGACAACACCCGGCCCGAGGCGGTGCGCACCCGCACCCTCTCCGAGGAGACCACCCGGGTGTTCCGGTCCCGGGTGGTCAACCCGCGCTGGATGGCCGCAATGCGCCGGCACGGCTACAAGGGCGCTTTCGAGATGGCTGCCACGGTGGACTATCTGTTCGGCTACGACGCCACCGCGGGGGTGATGGCCGACTGGATGTATGAGGAACTCACCGCCCAGTACGTGCTCGACTCGGAGAACCGCAAGTTCCTGTCGGAATCGAACCCATGGGCGCTGCACGGGATGGCCGAGCGGTTGCTGGAGGCCGCCGGTCGCGGGATGTGGCAGGCCCCGGACCCGCAGACCCTCGCGGGTCTGCGTCAGGCACTGCTGGAGACCGAGGGCGATCTCGAAGCGCGCTAATGTGGCCCCATGGCAGCCACGTTCGACGAAGTGTCCAAAGCCCAGTACGTCCTGCTGACGACGTTCACCAAGGACGGCAGGCCCAAGCCGACGCCGATCTGGATCGCCCGCGACGGCGATCGGGCGGTGGTCATCACCGAGAAGAACTCGTGGAAGGTCAAGCGAATCCGCAACACCCCGCGGGTGACCCTGGCCGTGTGCGATATGAAGGGCAAGCCCAAGGGGGAGACGATCGAGGCGAAGGCGACCGTGCTCGACGACGCCGAGACCGACCTGGTCTACCGGGCGATCAACCAGCGTTACGGGATCGTCGGGAAGGTGTTCACCTTCTTCTCCAAACTGCGCGGCGGCGCCGGACGCACTGTCGGCCTGGAGATCCGGCCCGCGTAGCAGCCACCCGGTGTTACCCAACTGTGAGCAGCAGATCGGAACGACTCGGGTGCGCGGACCGTTGAACAGGGCATGGTGATGCGACCCTTCGCGCGTTACGCGATGCTGTACGCCCTGGTGGAACTGACGGCGTTTGCCCTGCTGGTCTGGGCCTTCGGGGTGGGCTGGGCCCTGCTCGTCATGGCCGTCGTCTTCATGCTGGGTGTGGTGCTGGCGGCCTCCGGTCTCAAGAGCCAGGTGGGTGCGATGCGGCGGGCCCGTCGGGACCCGCACGCTGCGGTGGCCGACGGCGCACTCGTGGGTGTGGGGTCCGTTCTGGTGTTCCTGCCCGGCGTCGTCAGCTCCGCCGTCGGCGCTCTCATGCTGGCGCCGCCGACCCGATCTGCGATGCGGCCGATAGCCGCGGCCCTGGTGACCCGCGGCGTGATGCGCGGTATGCGTGCGGTCAACTTCGACCGGTCCAACCTGGATAACCTCACCGGCGGCCGACCGCTTCGTCGCGACTACATCGACGGCGAAGTGCTCGGCGAGGTCGCCGTGGACCGGTTGCCCGTTCGCCGCTGACCCGGCACCGGCACACTGATGTGCTGTGGCGACCACACTTCTGCTCAACGGGCGCGTGCACAGTCCGTCGCACCCGGATGCCACCGCAATGGCCGTCCGCGACGGTGTGGTCGCCTGGCTGGGCAGTGACGCGATCGGCAGGGCGCAGTTCCCCGGCGCTGACGTCGTCGACCTCGAGGACGGTTTCGTCGCCCCGGCGTTCGTCGACAGTCACGTTCACCTCACCGCGACCGGACTTCGCATCACCGGATTGGACCTCGCCCCCGCCGAGGGTCCCGAACAGTTACTGCAGTTGATCGCCGGCCACATCGCCGCCCACCCAGGTCAACCGATCTGGGGCCACGGCTGGGACGACACCCGCTGGCCCCGGACACCGGGCACCGATGACCTCGATGCGGTCGTCGGGGCCGTGCCGGCATACCTGGCGCGTGTCGATGTCCATTCCGCCCGGGCGTCAACGGCGTTGCGGCAGAGAGTGTCCGGGCTGCCCGCCGTTGACGGATTCGATCCCCAGCGTGCGCTATCGGGCCAAGCGCACCATCTGGTGCGCGCCGAAGCGCGGCGGCTACTCACCTGGCAGCAGCGTGACACCGCCCGCCGGGCCGCGCTGGATGCGGCCGCCGCGGCCGGGATCGTCGCGGTGCACGAATGCGCCGGCCCGGAGATCGGCGGCGCCGAGGACTGGGCGGAAC
>JAHBAP020000092.1 GCA_018500005.2 Mycobacterium sp.
GCGTGGTGGGCGGTCGCGGCGGCGTGTTCGACGTCGTGCAGGGTGATGGCGCCCTGCGGGCCCGTACCGGTCAGGACTTTGATGTCAACCCCGAGGGCCGCGGCGGTGCGACGGGCCACCGGGGATACCCACAGCCGGTGGCCGATCGGCGATGAGACGGTTCGAGCCGCAGGGGCCTCGGTGACCACAGCTGTTGGCTCCGCTGAGGCGGCGGGGTGCGACGGCGCCGCCCCGGGCGCTTCACCGGGTTCCAGTAGCGTCGCCAACGGCGTCCCGACGGCGACGGTTTCGCCGACCGGCACCAGCAGTCGGTCCACCACGCCGGCGTGCCAGCACTCGATCTCCACTGCGGCCTTGGTGGTTTCAACGACGGCCACGATCTGGCCGCGGGTCACCGTGTCGCCGGGTTGGATCCGCCACTCGTCGAGTCGGCCTTCGTCCATGTCCGCCCCCAGGGCGGGCATCGTGAACTCGATCATCGTGGGCTGTCCCCGAAAAGCCCGCGCACCGCGGCGACGATTTTGTCCGGCTGCGGAAGCGCGGCCTCTTCAAGGTGTTTGGCGTAGGGGATCGGGACTTCGGCGGTGCACACCCGGGCGATCGGGGCGTCCAGTTCGTAGAAAGCCTGCTCGACGATTCGGGCGCTGACCTCCCCGGCCAGGCTGCCGGTGTGCCAGGCCTCGTCGACCACCACCACCCGGTGGGTTCTGCGCACCGACTCCATGATGGTTGCGTCATCGAGCGGTCGCAGCACCCGCAGGTCGACCACATCGCACTCGATACCGGCCTGGGCCAGTTGCTCGGCGGCGTCCAGGGCCTTGGGCAGGCAGCCGCCGTAGGTGATGATCGTGGCATCAGTGCCGTTGCGCCGCAACGCAGCCCGGGCGATATCCGTCGGCTCGAGCTTCTCGACATCAGCGGAGAGGTTGTACAGGCCGACGTGCTCGAAGACGATCACCGGGTCGGGACTCTTCAACGCGGTTCGCAGCATGCCGTAGGCGTCGGCCACCGTGGCGGGCGCCAGTACGGTTATCCCGGGGATGTGCGCATACCAGTTCTCCAGGCTGTGCGAATGCTGGGCTGCCAACTGGCGACCGGCGCCGGTGGCCATCCGCACCACCAGTGGAACCGAGAACTGCCCGCCCGACATATGCCGAAGCGCCGCAGCGGTATTGACGATCTGGTCCAAGGCCAGCAGGCTGAAGTTCACCGTCATCACCTCGACGATGGGACGCAGCCCGTTCAACGCGGCTCCCACGCCGATCCCGACGAAGCCAAGTTCCGACAGTGGGGTGTCGAGAATCCGCTGGGGGCCGAACTCTTCCAGCAAGCCCTTGGACGCCGCGTAGGTTCCGCCGTAGGCGCCGACGTCCTCGCCGAGGAGCAGCACGGTCTCGTCGGCGCGCATGGCGTCGGCGATGGCGTCATGCACCGCGGTCCGGTAGGCCGTCTTCACGGCGCCATCACATGGTTGGTAAGAGTGGCGACATCCTCGAGTGTCCCGGCTTCGGCGAATGCTACGGCTGCGGAAATCTCCTCGGCCGCGGACTTTTCGATTGCCGCGACATCGGCGTCGCTCAGCGTCCCATCGGCCACGCAGCGCTGGGTGAACACCGCGATCGGGTCGTGCTCGCGCCACTCGGCCACCTCGGCCTTGTCCCGGTACAACTCCGGGTCGAACATCGAGTGGGGACGGAACCGGTAGGTGCGGAACTCCAGGAAGAAGGGGCCGCCCTTCGTGTGGATGTGCTCGACCGCCTGCTGCATCGCGTCGCGACAGGCCACCACGTCCATTCCGTCGACGGTGGCGGCCGGAACCCGGTAGGCCTCGGCTTTGGCGGTCAGGTTCTGCTGGGAAAGTTCGTGATCGATCACGGTTCCCATGGCGTAGCGGTTGTTCTCGCAGCAGAACAACACCGGAAGCTGCCACAGTTCGGCCATGTTCATCGTCTCGTGGAAGGCGCCCTCAGCGGTGGCGCCTTCGCCGAAGTAGCACGCGGAGATGCGGTTTCGCTTCAACTGCTTGTCGGCGAAGGCCAGGCCGGCCGCCGTGGGGATCCCGCCGGCCACGATTGCGTTGCCGCCGAAGAACCTGCGTTCCGCGTCGAACAGGTGCATCGATCCGCCCCGGCCACCGCTGCAGCCCTCCTGCTTGCCGAACATCTCGGCCATGATCTTGGTCATCGGGATTCCCCGCAGCAGGGCATGGGCGTGCTCCCGGTAGGTGGCGATCACCGCGTCCTGCGGACCGAGCACGGGCAGCGACCCGGCCGCCACCGCCTCCTCGCCGACGTAGAGATGCAGGAAACCGCGGATCTTGCCGGCGCTGTACATCTCCGCGCACTTCTCCTCCATTCGGCGGATGCGGATCATGTCGGTGAGTAACTGACGTGCCTGAGCCGAGTCCGTCACGGCTTGACTCCCGGCGTCTCTTCTGTCGATGTCGACGGCCCCGGCGTCTCTGCTGTCGATGTCGACGGCCCCGGCGTCTCTGCTGTCGATGTCGACGGCCCCGCCGTCTCCACGGTAGAAGTGTCGCCCTCGGGTAGGCCGAGTTCCCGGGCTTTGAGCAACCGGCGCATGATCTTCCCACTGCGGGTGTGCGGCAGGGAATCGAGGAAGTCGATTTCCTTGGGGGCCACCGCGGCTCCGAGCCGCTTACGGGCATGCCCCATCAGGTCACGGCGCAGATCGTCGTCTCCGGTGTAGCCGGATTTGAGGGTCACGAAGGCCTTCACCCCCGCCCCGTAGGTCGGGTCGGGCTTGCCGATCACCGCCGCCTCTGCGACCGCTGGATGGTCGGTCAGCACGTTCTCCACCTCGAACGGGCCGATCAGGTGGCCGGAGGCCTTGATGACGTCGTCGGCGCGCCCCACGAACCACAGGTATCCGTCAGCGTCGCGCTTGACCAGATCTCCGGACAGGTACAGGTCGCCAAAGTCGTCGGCTTGGCGGAAACACTTGCGGTAGCGCTCTTCCTGGTTGAGGTAGCCGCGGAACATCGAGGGCCAGCCCACCCGCAGGGCGAGTTCGCCTTCGACGTCAGGCTTTTCGATGATGCTGACGCTGCCGGACGACCCTTCCGTTTCGTCGTGGTCCACGATGACGACGTCCACACCGGGTAGGGGGCGGCCCATCGAACCGGGCTTGATATCGAAGGCCGGGGTGTTGGCCACCATGATTCCGCCGGTCTCGGTCTGCCACCAGTTGTCGTGGATCGGCAGGCCCAGTACCCGCTTACCCCACCAGACCGCTTCGGCATTGAGCGGTTCGCCGACGCTGGCGATGAATCGCAGGTGCGGGAAGGTGTACTTGGCGGCCACTTCCGGTCCCGCCTTGATCAGCATGCGGACCGCCGTCGGTGCGGTGTACCAGACGGTGACTTCCTCGTCCTGCAGGATTCGGTACCAATGTTCGGCGTCGAACTCCGCCTCGTCGATGATCGAGGTGACGCCGTGTAGCAACGGGGCGATGATTCCGTAGGCGGTACCGGTCACCCAGCCGGGATCGGCTGTGCACCAATAGATGTCATCAGGGTGCAGGTCCAAGGCGAAGCGGCCGGTGATGTAGTGCATAGCGACCGCGGCATGGACGTGTTGGGCGCCCTTGGGGGTACCGGTGGTGCCACTGGTGAAATGCAGCAGCGACGGGTCGTCAGGTCCGGTGTGCTCGATGGGTGCATCGTCGCCGGCCCGGTCCATCAGGTCGTGGAAGTTGTGGGTGCCGGGAATCTGTTCGTCGCCCACCAGCAGAACGTGTCTGACCGAAGGCAATTCCTCGCGGATCTTGGCGATCTTGCGTTTATAGATCGCGGTCGTGGTGACAAGGACGTCGGCCGCACCGATGTTGACCCGGGTGGCGATCGGTTCCGGGCCGAACGCGGAGAACAGCGGAGAGACCACGCTGCCGTTGCGCAGCGCTCCGAGCATGCTGATGTAGAGCTCGGGAACGCGACCCATGATTACAAAGACCTTGTCGCCCTTACCGATTCCCAGGCCGCGCAGAACGTTGGTGAACCTGCGCGTGAGCCGGCCCAATTCGGCGTAGCTGAGATCACGCGTGGTCAGCTCCGTCACACCGGGGTCGTCGGCGATGAACCGCAGCGCGGTCTTGCCGGATTCTGGGCCCTCGACATGGCGATCCACCGCCGCGTAGGCGATGTTGCAGCCGCCCGGGCCCATGCCTTCGCACAGGTCCGGTACCTGTGACCACGTGAACGACGCGCGGGTTGCGTCGTAGTCGTCGAGATTTGGGGTGACCTTCAGGTCGTTGGCGCCTTTGTGGATGATCGCCTCGTCCATCGCCGTCCTTTGCCGCCGTCCGTTATCGGTGCGGCGGATCCAGGACGCCGTCACGCCGAGCGCGGGGGAAGTTGGCCATCACCCGGTCGATCAGCGTGCCGTAGGCGGCACCGTCGTTGAGGATGTCCGGGCGCTTCAAGTGGCGCAGGAATGCGTCGATGCGACGTTCCAGCGGCCAGTCCCAGTAATCGCGCCGGGTGAACGGCGAGCATAGGAACTTCCACGCGATGCCGTCGATCTCTTCGGCCGCGTCTGTCTTGGCCATCACTGACCCCCTGAATCCCACCCCTGTGATGTTCATCTCACGCTACCCCCGACGGTAAGGGGCGAAAGTCCCTTTGCTCAACCAAACAGTGGGTTAATCGACGAAAAGTCGGTCAGAGCGCGTGAATCCCCTTGTAGATCAGCGCTGCGCCGATCACCAGCAGAATCCCGGCCACCAGAGCGCTGTGATTGCGTTCCATCCAATCCTTGACCCGGCCCAGCGGCGCGTCGAGGCGTTCGCCGGCGACGAGATAACCCAGCGCCGGAATCGCCACCGTCGAGGCCGAGAGCGCGGTGAAGATCAGTACCGCCTGCGCGGCTCCGGGCCTTCCCAACGCGGCGGTGCCGATGGCCACCCCGGCCGCGGCGCACATGGCGAAGACCTTCAGGTTGGCCACCGTCAGCGCGATCGCAGTGAGGAATGCCCGGCGGGGTCCCATCGAACTCATGGCCGCCATCCACTTGGGCTGGTGGGCCGAGCGGTGGCGTCCCAGCCAGCGGTAGATGCCGAAGACGATCAACGCTGCACCCAGGACGATGCGCACATACGGGGCCCAGGAAGGTTTGTTGTCCAGGCCGCCGCTAGACAGATCCGAGCCGCCGACAAAGGCGGCGGTGATGACGGCGATGCCCAGAAACCAGCCGAGAAGAAACGCGATGCTGGTGGGTCGCGGCCGTGGGGTGCCGAGCACCAGAATCCCCGGGATGATCGACAGCGGTGAAACGGCGATGATGAGCGCCAGGGGGATCAGTTCGGTGAGATCCGAGGAGACGTTGCTCACCGCAGCCAACCTACCCGGGGCGCCGCAACAACCAGGCCGGCACCCAATGTGTCACGGCCCGGCGCTCGGCGCCGTAGCTGACTTCGTAAGTGACCAGGCCCCACCACTCGCCCTGCTCGCACAGGCCCCAGCAACTCAGCGTTGCGGCGACGACCTTGTCCATCTGCAAGCCCTGCGGGTGGTAGCGGCCGGTGCGATGCGGACGCCGAGGGAACAGGACGGCGAGGTCGACGAGCACGGGCATGGGTGGGCGCACCGGCCGGAACGGCGGGCGCAGCGGTTGGCCGTTGTAGCCGATGGCGGCGAGGTCACCCACTCTGCAATCATAGGAACAATTCGATCATATGTTCGAATAAACAGTGCCAGAAGCCCCTACCGCCGCGGGGTATGAACTCACTAGAGTTGAGTGGAACAGACTCAAGTGTGCCGTTGTTATATAAGTCAACAAGCTTCTACCAGGAGAAACGGAGGTGTCGTGGACTCGTTTAACCCGACCACCAAGACCCAGGCGGCGCTGACCGCCGCGTTGCAGGCCGCCAGTGCGGCGGGCAACCCGGAGATTCGGCCCGCCCACCTGCTGTTGGCGCTGCTCGCGCAGACCGACGGTATTGCCGGACCGCTGCTCGAGGCGGTCGGCGTCAACCCGGCTTCCATCCGAGGTGAGGCGCAACGTCTCGTCGACCGTCTTCCGACGAGCAGTGGCGCGACCTCGCAACCGCAACTCTCGCGGGAGTCGCTGGCCGCGATCAACACCGCCCAGCAGTTGGCGACCGAGATGGGCGATGAGTTCGTCTCCACCGAGCACCTGATGGTCGGTCTGGCCACCGGCGACTCCGATGTCGCCAAGCTGCTGACCAACGCGGGCGCGTCCCCGCAGGCGCTGCGCGAGGCCTTCGTCAAGGTGCGCGGCAGCGCCCGGGTCACCAGTGCCGACCCCGAGGCCCAGTACCAGGCCTTGGAGAAGTACTCCACCGACCTCACCGCGCGCGCCCGCGAGGGCAAGCTCGACCCGGTTGTGGGGCGCGACAACGAAATTCGCCGCGTCATCCAGGTGCTGAGCCGCCGTACCAAGAACAACCCGGTGCTCATCGGTGAGCCCGGTGTCGGCAAGACCGCCATCGTCGAGGGTTTGGCCCAGCGCATCATCGACGGCGACGTACCGGAGAGCCTGCGCGACAAGACCGTCATCTCCCTGGACCTCGGCTCCATGGTGGCCGGCGCCAAGTACCGCGGCGAATTCGAGGAACGGCTCAAGGCCGTCCTCGACGAGATCAAGGACTCCGCCGGGCAGATCATCACCTTCATCGACGAGTTGCACACCATCGTCGGCGCCGGCGCGACCGGTGAGGGTGCCATGGACGCCGGCAACATGATCAAACCGATGCTGGCCCGCGGTGAACTGCGCCTGGTCGGCGCGACCACCCTCGACGAGTACCGCAAGTACATCGAGAAGGACGCCGCCCTGGAACGCCGGTTCCAGCAGGTGTTCGTCGGCGAGCCCTCGGTGGAGGACACCGTCGGCATTCTGCGCGGTCTCAAGGACCGCTACGAGGTACACCACGGTGTGCGGATCACCGATTCCTCGCTGGTCGCCGCGGCGACGCTGTCCGACCGGTACATCACCAGCCGGTTCCTGCCGGACAAGGCCATCGACCTCGTCGACGAGGCCGCCTCCCGGCTGCGCATGGAGATCGACTCCCGTCCCGTCGAGGTTGACGAGGTCGAACGTCTGGTGCGCCGCCTGGAGATCGAGGAGATGGCCCTGGCGAAGGAAGAGGACGAGGCCTCCAAGGACCGGCTGGAGAAGCTGCGCGCCGAACTGGCCGACCAGAAGGAGAAGCTGGCGGAGCTGACGACCCGGTGGCAGAACGAGAAAAACGCCATCGACATCGTCCGCGAGATCAAGCAGCAGCTTGAGGACCTGCGCGGCGAGGCCGACCGGGCCGAGCGAGACGGCGATCTGGCCAAGGCCGCCGAACTGCGCTACGGGCGCATCCCCGAGTTGGAGAAGAAGCTCGACGCCGCGCTGCCGCAGGCAGCGGCCCGCGAGAGCGTCATGCTCAAGGAGGAGGTCGGCCCCGACGACATCGCCGACGTGGTGGCTTCCTGGACCGGAATCCCGGCCGGCCGATTGCTGGAGGGTGAGACCGCCAAGCTGCTGCGTATGGAAGAGGAACTCGGTCGCCGCGTCATCGGGCAGAAGGCGGCGGTGCAGGCGGTTTCTGATGCGGTGCGCCGCAGTCGGGCCGGCGTCGCCGACCCCAACCGGCCCACCGGATCGTTCCTGTTCCTCGGTCCCACCGGTGTCGGCAAGACCGAACTCGCCAAGGCGCTGGCCGACTTCCTGTTCGACGACGAACGGGCCATGGTTCGCATCGACATGAGCGAGTACGGCGAAAAGCATTCCGTGGCAAGGCTTGTCGGTGCGCCCCCGGGATATGTCGGCTATGACGCCGGCGGTCAGCTCACCGAGGCAGTGCGCCGTCGGCCCTATACCGTCGTGTTGTTCGACGAGGTCGAAAAGGCCCACCCGGACGTGTTCGACGTCCTGCTGCAGGTGCTCGACGAGGGCCGTCTGACCGACGGCCAGGGCCGCACGGTGGACTTCCGCAACACCATCCTCATCCTGACCTCCAACCTGGGTTCCGGCGGGGACGAGGAGCAGGTGATGGCCGCGGTGCGGGCGAAGTTCAAGCCGGAGTTCATCAACCGTCTCGACGACGTGCTGATCTTCGACGCGCTGAACCCCGAGGAACTGGTCCAGATCGTCGACATCCAACTGGCCCAGTTGCAGAAGCGGCTGGCCCAGCGCCGCCTGGAATTGCAGGTCTCGCTGCCGGCGAAGGAATGGCTCGGCGAGCGTGGGTTCGACCCGCTCTACGGCGCCCGCCCGCTGCGTCGACTGGTGCAGCAGGCCATCGGTGACCGGCTGGCGAAGATGCTGTTGGCCGGGGAGATCCACGATGGCGACGTCGTGCCGGTCAACGTCTCGGCAGACGGCGACTCGCTGGTTCTCGGCTAATCCGGTTGAGTGTGCGTCCAGGGCCGCCGACACGCCGTCGGTGCCGCCCTGGGCGCACAGTCAATAGGAATGGTGACCCTGTTGTGACCTGCTCGGAATCTGTGTGAACGGCAGTCAACCGTTAGGCTAGGCGCTAATGGTCCCGTTCTGGTTCACGCTGTCCGCACTCTGCTTCGTGGGTGCGGGGGTTCTGCTGTACGTCGAAGTCGGCCGACGCCGCGGCCTCGGCCGGCGGCGCAAGTCGTGGGCACGCGCGCACGGTTTCGACTACGAGGAACAGTCCACCGAGATCCTCGACCGCTGGAAACGCGGGGTGATGTCGACCGTCGGTGAGGCCACCGCCCGCAACGTGGTGCTCGGCCAGATCCGCGGCGAAGCCGTCTATGTCTTCGACCTCGAGGATGTCGCGACCGTCATCGCGTTGCACCGCAAGGTCGGCACCAACATCGTCATGGATCTGCGCCTCAAGGGGGCCAAGGAACCCCGCGAGAACGACGTATGGCTGCTCGGCGCGATCGGTCCGCGAATGGTGTACTCCAACAACCTCGACGCCGCACGCCGGGCCTGCGACCGCCGGATGGTGACGTTCGCCCACAC
>JAHBAP020000534.1 GCA_018500005.2 Mycobacterium sp.
AGATGTGTATAAGAGACAGTTGGAGCACCGTGCTCCAACCACAGAAGCGTCACCACACCGCCGGAACTATGCCGAGCCTTTCAGAGCCTGGAAACCAATCGATAGGAGGTCAACCAGCAGCTTCGCTCAGAGACCCGCAGCGCAGGCGGCATAGTTACGGGGTCGGCATAGGTCGATCTATTCCGATATCGGGATAGCTCGACGAACTGGGCTACCTGCAACTCGACCGCCGCGGCGCCGAACTGCTGTTCCAAGTCCTCACCGAACGAGAGGAACGCTCGGCGATCGCCATCGCCTCCAACGAGCCCTTCTCCGCCTGGACAAAAACCTTCACTGATCCCCGGCTCTGCGCCGCGATAGTCGACCGCCTCACCTTCGCCGGCCAGATCATCGAAACCGGCACCCACTCCTACCGACTCTCCCACGCCCGAAACACCCGACCCCCCAAAGCGACTGGGGCCAAATCAAGCCGTCCTACTGGGGCCAAATCAAGTTGACATTGCCACACATTGTGCATGAGCACTTCAGGCCAGTCGCTGCACACCTCGTAGCGCCAGCCGAGGGCCTCGACGAGTGCGCGGGTCCAATCCAGAGTGAAGCGCACCTTGTCCACCTCAAGCCGTTGCAACGGCTTGACATCGACCACGGTGGGAACGGTGTCGGTGAACAGCAGGAAGTCCGGCACGTGCCTGCGGATCCGCCGATTCACTTTGGCGCGCAACAGAAACGGCTGTGCGATCAGCTGCCGCACCGTGGCGTCATAGTCGGCCAGCATCAGCCGCGCCAGCTCCAGGCGCGACTCATAGATCACGTGGTCACGATTAGTCGCCGACCAGTACGTCCCGGAATAGTGCCGCTGACCATCACGCCACCGGAAGCTCCGCCACGGCACCGCGCGGCTCAGAAACTCCGTTGCCGCGCAATCCCATAGGGTCGCAGCCTCAGACAGTGTGTCCCTGTCCCGGATCTCCGCGACGGCGTGGTTGGGGTCCACCAAGAGGCCGACCATATCATCACGGTCACCCCAAACCGTGCAAATGAAACCGGTCGTCCCGATTTCGTTTCATAAATGAAGCACGTATGAAACCAAAACTGGGATTATGAAGTCAAAATCGGGAACCTACAAATGTGGTGGGGGTAATGTAGGTTCTCAAATTTCGCTGCACCTAGAACGTAATTGAGCAGGCTCCTTGAGCCGATTCTCACGCGTCTGCACCTTCGATTTTCTCGCTGGGAGCTGCACTTCCTAACCCGGACGATAGGACCGAATACGTTGTTGTCGAAGGTTCGGTGCTGGCGAGCATGGCGAACCACCTTTTCGACGTGACCTGATGCCGCAGCGCCCCGTTCACAGAGCGCGCAGTTTATCTCGCTTGTCTTCGACGGGAGGCGACGGCGGAGTCACTTTGTAACCGAGTTCCTTCAACGTCGCCATGGCCTCTGACGGGGCATCACGGACCACTGTCGCGACCTGGGTTCGCCGCCAGTCCTCCCGAGCGTCCGCCAGCGTCTTGCGTGCAGCTCGCACCGAGCCGACGGTTTGGACACCAAATTCCTCGATAAGCATTTCGAGCACGTCTTCAAGAGTCGGGCGGAATCGTGAACCGCCTACTGGGAAATGCAGATCACCAAGGCTGATCCGCTTACGCCCGCGCTTGCGGGCCTTGGCACGAGAAGTGCTGTCGCCGCAATCCGCCATCGCCTGCTCGAGCTCGGGGTGGTTTCCGTGGAATTGGATATGCGCGGCAGGCAGTGTTCCGACGATGTGCCGGCCGTATTCGTAGCGGAATAGGGGCTCAAGACCATTCGGCTCCACAAAGACGCGAATCTGCGATTCGGAGATTGCCATGTATTGCTTGTGGCCGTCATAGATGCACTTGTACTGGACGTCCATCCGGAGAATCGGGCCATTCGGGTCGGAGAGAAGGATGCCGCTGGCGGGTTCCTGCCGCACATAGAACGCATCGCTACCGCTGCCTTTGAGTGCCTTGGAGAAGAACGCCGGGCAGTCCTCACCGACGACAGCGCGAACTGTCGTTGTCAGCCGGTTGGCGAATTTCTCGGCTTGCTCCCCAAGCGACTCGGCCACCTATCGCGACGAGGCGCGGCCCAACAGAAACTCCAGCCCCCGGATGTCCGCGAGCACACCCCGCTCGTCTGCGTCAAGCTCCCAAGCGTCCCCACGACGCTCCAACTCGTCCCGGCTCATCCCCACACGCTGTAGAAGCCGCTTGATCTCGTCTTTGGCTTCCTTCGGCGTGACCATGTCCACGTGCGCATTGCGCCGACCTGCAATTGCAGTCATGCCACACCCCTCCTGTGGATAACTTGTGAATGTCTATGTGTATACGACCAAGGTACGACAAGTATCGTCGCGGCGTGCCTAACCGCGCAGCTGGACGCCGATTATCGTCGTAGACGGGGTGGGCTACTTCGGCCGGCCAGGACCTACCGCTGGCAGGACCTGCGCAGCAGCACCGCCGCGGCTACCTTGGTGGGCAGTCGTCGCAAACACCAGTAACCGGTAGGGCGATCGAACAGGTAGGACACACTTTAGGCGGCTTGTCCGGCCTTGATCCCCCCGCGCGGTCTTTGCTCAACGACCACCGCTCGGCACGACATGCGGCGCAGTTGCACGAGCCTCCGTGAATCTGGCGGAGAGGATCTGGAGCGGCGCCTCTTTGGCCCATAGTTCTCCGTCTACCGCCCATACCGGAACCCCCTAGCGCCGATCGACCAATTCATCATCCCTGCATCTGCGACGAAGGCGCTACCAGTTGCCATCGGTGACCGTGTTGGGGCTGACGTCGCCCAACGTGATCACCGTCTTGGGATCGACTGGCACGAACGATGCGTCCTCGCCACCGAGCTTCTCGCCGACGGTCTTGACCTTCGACAGGATCTGCGAAGGCGCCAGATCCTGGGCATCGGCGTCGTAGTAGTCGAACCACGGCAGGCCGGCGCTCACATAGGCGTCGCGGTCGACCGGAGTCGATGGCGGCACCTCTCCGGTGATTGCCGCCCACTGCGCAGCCGAGCACAAGTGGACGAACACCCGCTGAGCGCCGCCCTCGTCGTAGTCGGCGAGCCGGCGGTCATCGGTGTAGACCTCCTGGCGCATCCGCCCACCGGCACCCAGCCCCATGTCCGCCGAACCGATAGCTTCCGGGCACGCCATCGGGGCGGCCATTTCGAAGCAGACCTCCGACTCGGCC
>JAHBAP020000540.1 GCA_018500005.2 Mycobacterium sp.
CCGCCGTCGCCGCCACCCGCGCCCCGCAGGACGCCGTCGGCTGTCATGTGTTCGGCAATCGCCGGCACCAATCGGCGTACCCGGGCGGCGTGCCGGGAGTCACCGGTCCGGACCGCCAATTCAGTCTCCAGGCCGACCACCACGCCTTGGCAGTAGGTGTACTGGGCCCGCACCATCGAGCCATCCTTGATGCCGTCGAACACCAGATTGGTTTCGGGGTCGATGAGCGTTTCCTCGATCCAGTCGGCCATTTCGACGGCGCGGTCGAGGTTGCCGTAACGGGCCAGGAAGATTCCGGCGGGCCCGTTGGCCGGAGCGTTGAAGAACTGGTCTTGTTTACGCCACGGGATACCGCCGCCGGCGGCCGGCGCCCAGGACCTGACCAGCTGATCGGACAGGGTGGCCAACGCCCTGGGGTTCGGGACTCCGGCCAGTCGGCCGGCTCGCTCCAACGCCAATGCCAGCCAGGCCATGTCGTCGTAATAGCTGTTGGTCCAGCGACCGTTGTTACGGGTGAAGTGGCCGCGGATCTGCCGTTTGATTTTGTCCACTCGTTTCGGCGCCGGCTCGCGAACTTCGGCGTCGACCAGGGTGTCCAGCAGATGCGCCTGCCACCAGTAGTGCCAGGTGGCGAAGGTCAGGTCCTTGGCCGTGGGAGGCCACCCCACCACGCCGAGTTGGGTGCCGGGCACCTGCAGCAGCTTGCGCAGATGCCTGGTGGCGACGGCGGCCTCGGCGCTGGCTGCACGGTTCTTCCATTGCTGGTCCATGAACGGCAATCCTGCCTTACCAGGCCGACGAAATATCGGACCACTGTCTGATCCATGCGTGCATGGCGATACCGGCGGCGACGCCGGCGTTGATACTTCGGGTGGAACCGAATTGGACGATCGACACGGTGAACTCCGCCCCGGTCCGGGCTGCATCGGAAATGCCGGGACCTTCCTGGCCGAACAGCAGCAGGCAATCCAGCGGAAGCTCGGTCTGCTCCAGGCGCAGCGCCCCGGGGACGTTGTCCACGGCGACCACCGTCAGCCCGGCCTCGCGGGCGAAGGCCAACATTTCCTCGGTGCTGTCGTGATGGGCGAGGTGCTGATACCGGTCGGTGACCATGGCGCCGCGGCGATTCCAGCGACGACGGCCGACGATGTGGACGGTATTGACCGCAAAGGCGTTTGCGGTACGCACCACCGCGCCGATGTTGGCGTCGTTGCCGAAGTTCTCGATTGCCACGTGCAGTCGGTGGCGGCGGCGGTCGATGTCGGCGACGATCGCCTCCCGACGCCAATACCTGTATGCATCAACGACATTGCGGCTATCGCCCTGCTCGAGCAGTTCAGGGTCGAAGCGCGGGTCCTCGGCCGGCTGGCCGGGATGGGTTTCGGCCCACGGTCCGACCCCATGGCCGCCACTGGACCACTCGGTGGGGCCGGGTTCGGTCATCGGCGAAGCAGGTCGACGGTGGCGAAACGGCCCGCTGGGCGCCCGACAATGGCCACCGTGCAGCCGCCGAGTCCAGGCAGGTCGGGGACGAGTGCGTTGGCGCCGACTGGAAAGGCCAATCCGCAGGTGGCTGCAACCAGAGTGCCGTCGTCGAGTTCCACGCCGGCGATGCGCCCTTCATCGAGAATCATTGCGGACATAGTGTCTTCCGACTCCGGAATGCCGACCTCGCGGGCGCGATCGGCCAGCCAGGTCAGCAGATCGCCGTCATGGATATCCCCGAGGAAGGCCGCGGTGATCGTCGTACCGTCCTCGGTGCGCATCGGCACAAGTAGTTCAGGAATCTCGGTGAGTATCACTCCCATTGGGGAGGACAAGCAGTATGCCGACCATCGCCGAAGATGTTCGCCGACGAAGGTTTCCAACCTCAACCGCTTGCCAGTGAGCGCCGGGGGCGGCGTCACCCGCGCGAAACTGAATTCCTGGCGGTCCTCGCAGGCATTTTCCCGCCCAGGATTCAGCCTCGCGGGCAGGTCCACTGTCATCGCGGCATACCAGGCAGCGGTTTCGGCGTCCGGTTGATCGGGAGGTTGCACGACCATGACGTCGAGATCGTTTTCAGCACAGCAGATGGCGTAAGCCAAGACGCCAGGGCTGGTGCCGACGCAGATGACATCGACGAACTCATCCCACTGCGGCGCGGAATCGACCTCGGACTCAGGCATCGGCGAGGCCGAGGTCGGCCAGACCGAGAATGCTCCGGTACGGCACCCCCTCGGCCTCGATCACCTCGGCCGCCCCGGTGGCACGGTCCACCACAGTCGCGACGCCGATCACCGTGCCGCCCGCCTCACGCACCGCGTGGACCGCGGTCAGCGCCGAACCTCCCGTCGTGCTGGTGTCCTCCACCACCAGCACGCGCTGCCCCACTACGTCTGCGCCTTCGATAAGGCGTTGCATCCCATGGCTTTTCACCGCCTTGCGAACCACGAAGGCGTCGATCGGTCGGCCCGGGGTGTGCATGACCGCGCATGCCACCGGGTCGGCACCCATCGTCAACCCGCCCACTGCGGCGTAATCCCAGTCCGCGGTGAGTTCACGCATCAGTCGGCCGATCAGCGGCGCAGCCTGATGATGCAGCGTGGCTCGGCGCAGGTCGACGTAGTAGTCGGCCTCCTTGCCGGATGACAACGTCACCCGGCCAAAGACCACCGACAGGCGTCGAACGAGTTCGGCGAGTTCGGCGCGGTCGTTAGCAGAAAGTTCAGGTTCGGCCACGGCCTCGTCCCATTCTCTTGGTGAATCCGCGGACCAGGCCACGGGGTATGAAGCGCCCTGCTGTGGTGAGGGCCTTGTACTGCATTCCCGGAATGCTCACCACCGTGCCCTTGGCCACGTCGGCCAGGCTGTCGTCGACCACGTTGTCAACGGTCAGCCACATCGGGCCCGGGATCGAAGCCATCTCAATACCGGCGCGCTGGTGGAACTCGGTGCGCACGAACCCCGGGCAGACCGCATGCACCCCCACACCGGTGCCGGTCAGACCGTTGGCCAGCCCCTCGGAGAAGAACACCACCCAGGCCTTGGAGGCTGAGTAGGTGGAACCGCGGCCGGACAGCAGTCCGGCGACACTGGCGATGTTGATTACGCTGCCCCGGCCGGCGGCCAGCATCGGCGGCAGTGCGGCGCGGGTCAGGTGCATCACGGCGGTGACGTTGACGTCCAGTGGCCGGTGCAACAGATCGGGGTCAGTCGTCCAGAATTCCCCCGAGGTGCCGAAGCCGGCGTTGTTGCCCAGCACCTGGACGCCCCCGCCGAGTCGTTCGCAGA
>JAHBAP020000198.1 GCA_018500005.2 Mycobacterium sp.
CCGACTTCGGGAAAGGCGATCTTGGACTTCTCGGTGACGACCCGGATGCTGCCGTGCGCGCTGACCCCGACGCCGCCGCCCATCACGATGCCGTCCATCAGCGCGACGTAGGGCTTGGGGTAGGCCCCGATGCGGGCATTGAGGCGGTACTCGTCGAACCAGAACCGCCGTGCTTCCACTCCGTCGGCCTTCGCGCTGTGATAGAGCGCCACCACGTCGCCGCCCGCGCACAGCCCGCGTTCGCCGGCTCCGGAGAGGACGACGGCGCGGACGTCGTCGTCGTTTTCCCAGGCCGTCAGGGTGGTGTCGAGTGCGATCACCATCGTGTGGTTCAGCGAATTGATGGCCTTCGGGCGATTCAGGGTCAGGAACCCGACTCCGCGTTCGACACGGACCAGGACGTCGTCGGTGTCAGCGTTCACCGTCGGAGTTCTACCAGGACCGAAGCCGGTGGCGAATACTGGGATGGCAGGTAGGGTGAACCTACGACGGCAAAATCCGGAAGGCTCCTGCGGGAACAAGCCGGGCAGGTCGTTCGTTGACCTAGTTGTTCCATTCGTCTTACTGGGAGGATCCCGCGGTGCGGCAAAGCAGTAACCCGGTATTCCGCTCGTTGCCCCAAGGGCAGCAACAGGGCGGGTACGCGCAATTCGGCACCGGTATCGCCGGTGCTCAGCAGATGGCTTACCAGCAGGCCCAGCCCTATGCCGGCTACCCGCCGCAGACCGGTGTCTCTCGGCCGCTGACCATCGATGACGTCGTCACCAAGACCGGCATCACCCTCGGGGTGCTGTCCATCGCGGCGGTCATCTCCTACTTCATGGTCGCCGCCAATCCGGGTCTGGCCATGCCGTTCACCCTGGTGGGCTCGCTCGGCGGTCTGGCCCTGGTGCTGATCGCGACCTTCGGCCGCAAGCAGGACAACCCGGGCATCGTCCTCAGCTACGCAGCTCTGGAGGGTGTATTCCTCGGCGCGGTCTCGTTCGTGCTGGCCAACTTCAGCGTCGGCGGCGCCAACGCCGGGTCGCTGATCGGCCAGGCGGTGCTCGGCACGATCGGCGTCTTCTTCGGGATGTTGTTCGTCTACAAGACCGGTGCAATCCGAGTCACCCCGAAGTTCACCCGCTTCCTGGTCGCCAGCATGATCGGCGCGCTGGTGCTCATGCTGGGCAACTTCGTCATCTCGATGTTCGGCTCGCACGACGGCGGACCGCTGCGCAACGGCGGCACCATGGCCATCATCTTCTCCCTGGTGATGATCGCCATCGCGGCGTTCAGCTTCCTGCTCGACTTCGACTCGGCGGATCAGATGATCCGGGCCGGCGCCCCCGAGAAGGCCGCCTGGGGTATCGCCCTCGGTCTCACGGTGACGCTGGTGTGGCTCTACCTGGAGATCCTGCGACTGCTCAGCTACTTCCAGAACGACTAGTTCGCAGCGACGAGAAAGCCCCGCTTCGGCGGGGCTTTTTCGTCGGCGCTGCAGTCCCGGACCAGTCCCGGTTCGTCGAGTGCGCCGTGACGCAGACCTGTACCAATACTTTGTCTGCGGGATGGCGCACTCGACGCGCGGTTAGCTGAGCCGCTCGACCACCATCGCCATGCCCTGTCCGCCGCCGACGCACATGGTCTCCACGCCGAACGTCTTGTCATGGGTCGCGAGGTTGTTCAGCAGCGTGGCCGTGATACGGGCGCCGGTCATGCCGAACGGATGCCCCAGCGCGATAGCGCCGCCGGAGACGTTCAGCTTGTCCTCGTCGATGCCCAGTTCGCGAGCCGACCCGAGCACCTGCACCGCGAACGCCTCATTGATCTCGAACAGGTCGATATCGGAGACCGACATCTTCGCGTAGCCGAGCGCCTTGCGGACCGCCTCGATCGGACCCAGGCCCATGATCTCCGGCGACAGCCCCGACACCCCGGTCGCGACGATGCGGGCCAGCGGGGTCAGCCCCAACTCCTTGGCCTTCACATCGGACATGACGATCACCGCGGCGGCGCCGTCATTGAGCGGGCAGGCGTTGCCGGCAGTCACGGTGCCGTTCGAGCGGAACACCGGGTTCAGCTGGCTGATCTTCTCGTAAGAGGTGCCCGCGCGAGGCCCGTCATCAGTGGAGACGACGGTGCCGTCGGGCAGCGTCACCGGCGAGATCTCGCGGGCGAAGAAGCCGTTCTTGATTGCCTCCTCGGCGCGGTTCTGGCTGCGCACACCCCAGCGGTCCTGGTCTTCCCGGCTGATGCCGGTGTAGAGAGCGACGTTCTCGGCGGTCTGGCCCATCGCGATGTAGACGTCGGGCAGCAAGCCGTCTTCGCGCGGGTCGTGCCAGGCCTCGGCGTCGCCGGAGGCGGCGGTGCGGGCCTCGGCCTCGGCGAACAACGGGTTGTGGCTGTCGGGCCAGCCGTCGGAGGTGCCCTTCGGGAACCGCGAGACGGTCTCCACCCCGGCGGAGATGAAGGCCGAACCCTCGCCGGCCTTGATCGCATGGAACGCCATCCGGGTGGTCTGCAGCGAGGACGAGCAGTACCGGTTGACGGTGACGCCGGGCAGGAAGTCGTAGCCGAGTTCGACGGCCACCACGCGGGCGATGTTGAACCCGGCCTCGCCGCCGGGTTGGCCGCAGCCCAGCATCAGATCGTCGATGTCGCGCGGGTCGAGCGCCGGCACCTTGTCCAGTGCGGCGCGGACCATCTGGGTGGCCAGATCGTCGGGCCGCATGGAGACCAGCGACCCCTTACCGGCGCGGCCGATGGGGGAGCGGGCGGTGGAGACGATGACGGCTTCGGGCATGACGGACTCCTGCACTCAACGGTTGGTGGCCCCCGGGCCGGGGCGGGCTACTCCAGAAACTTAGTCCGCCGGCAGGACCACGGCGGCGGGAACCCCGGTGGTCTGCCGGCCCAGCAATCTGGTTAGTCGGGCGAGCCGTGTTGCGGGTTGGGCGGCCTGGGGCCAGGGCCGGTCGGCCGGCGGGGTCTCGCCGAGGGCCTGGCACAAGGCCGGCAGAAGTTGTTTGGCGGCCAGTTCATAGCCCACCGCCGAGGGGTGGAAGTGGTCCTCGGAGAACAGTCGCTCGGGCTCGGTGAGGAAATGCGGCGTCAGTAGATCGGCGAACGGGACCGGCACCCCGCCGGCCGCGGTGACCTCGGCGGCCTGCGCCCGCGCCAACCGGATTCCCAACGACCGGGCGGTCCAGCGCAGCGGTTGCGGTATCGCGGCGATGACCCCGAAGTCTGGGCAGGTGCCGACGACGACGGTGGTTCCGCAGGCCCGCAGTCGGCGCACTGCCGCCCCGAGTCGTTTGGCCGACGGGCCGCTGCCGTTGAGGGTGGTGACGTCGTTGGCGCCGATCATGATCACCGCCGCGTCCGGTGGCGGGCCCGCGACCAGCATCGCGTCCACCTGACTGGCCAAACCGCGCGAGGTGGCACCCACGATCGCCTTGGTCGATAGCCGGACCAGTCGGCCGGACTGCTCGGCCAGACCCCGGGCGATGAGCACTCCGGGGACCTCGTCGGCCTCGAGACAGCCGTAGCCGGTGGCGGTCGAGTCGCCGAACACCATCAGGTGCACATCGAAAGGCCGATTGCGTTCCCAGCGGCGCACCGGGCCGCCGCCGGGGGCGTAGATGCCGTCGGCCCGAGGCGGGATGTCGAACGATTTCGGAATGAGGCTTCGGGCCTGCTCGGCCTGGCCGGTCAACAGACTGCGGGCGCCGACCACCGCGCCGCCGGTGGAGGCTAGAACGCCGGCGACGGTCAGCGTCTTGGCGGAGGCGAACCACATGCCCACGGCGCAAGTTTAGGCTGATCAGATTGCATTTGCGGGTCACAGACGGATATCAGATCCGGCAAAAATCGCAATCTGGGGTTGTGCTTTAGGTCACAGCTGTCAAGCTTTAGATCCGCGGCCGACCCAACGGCCTCTCGGCGCATCACTACAACGGCGTAGGAGTGTGACGATGACCGCACCCAGCAAGGTCGTCCCCCTGTCGGGCGCCCGGCGCGCTTCGCGACGGTTGCCGCTGAACGACGGTATCCCGGTCGAAGTCGTCGAGGACGGCCCCAGCGTCCAGGCCCGGCTGGTGTCGCTGGGAACCAGGCTCACCATGCGGCCGGCCCTGGCCGTGCTCAGCCACGTTCCGCACCTGCCGTGGCCCTTCGGCGTGGTGGACTTCGTCGCTCGGGCCCTGCTGCCGCAGCCCGGCACCGTGCGCGCGACCGTCGGACTGCCCAACGCCTCGGCCCAACTCGTCCGGGCGCCCGGGGTGCTGCCCGCGGACGGGCGCCGCAGGGTGGTGCTCTATCTGCACGGCGGCGGATTCCTGACGTGCGGGGTGAACTCGCACAGTCGCATCGCGGTCGCCCTGTCGAAGTTCGCCGACTCGCCGGTCCTAGTGGTCGACTACCGATTAATCCCCAAGCACACCATCGGGATGGCCGTCGACGACTGCTATGACGGCTACCAGTGGCTGCGACTGCGCGGGTATGAGCCCGATCAGATCGTGCTCGCGGGAGACTCCGCCGGCGGCTACCTGGCGATGGCACTTGCCCAGCGACTGCAGGCCGAAGGGGAGACCCCGGCGGCGCTGGTGGCGATCTCCCCGCTGCTGCAACTGGAGAAGGATGCCAAGTGCGCCCACCCGAACATCGACACTGATGCGATGTTCCCGCCCAAGGCATTTGAGGCCCTGGTGGCTCTGGTGGCGCGGGCCGCGGCCAAGAATGTCGTCGACGGGGTACCCGAGGGTGTTTACGAACCGCTAGACCACATCGAGCCCGGCCTGCCGCGGACCCTGATCCACGTCTCGGGGTCGGAAGTGCTGTTGCACGACGCCCGACTGGCCGCCCGCCGACTGGCCGAGG
>JAHBAP020000157.1 GCA_018500005.2 Mycobacterium sp.
CCACCTCAGGCGCTCAGTCCAAGGCCGAACGCGACGTGTTGCTCACCGAGTCGTTAGAGTTCGCCCGCACCAATCTGCTGCGTTAGAAAGTTTCCGATGAACACAGAGACGACGGAACAGATTCCGCTGTTTGCCGATGTGATGGCGCTGGTGCCCGTCGGTGAACCGGGCCACTACTCCGCAAATCTCAACGCGCACTGGACAATTGGCCCCAAACCACATGGCGGTGTGATGATCGCCCTGTGCGCCAACGCCGCGCGCCAGGTTTATGGCGACGGGGCGCATCCGATCGCCGTCTCGGCCAACTACCTGTCGGCTCCCGACCCGGGCCCGGTGCGCCTCATCACGACGATCCGTAAGCGCGGTCGCCGGATCGGACTGGTCGACGTCGAACTCGTCCAGGGTGACGCAACCGGCGAGAGAATCTGCGTGCACGCCGTCGTTACCCTCGGGGAGCCGGAGCATGAGGCGGCCCCGCTGTTCTGCGACAACCCGGTAACCGCTCTGATGGATCTCGAGCCGCCCGCCGACGTTCTGGCGATCGGTCCGGGCCACCCGGCGGCCGAGATCAACAATCTGGCCCGCGGTTGCGATATCCGTCCGCTGGTGGTCGATTCGGTCGCTGACGGCGCCGCCCCGCGATTCCAGGTCTGGGCGCGCCCCAGGGTGGGTGCTGTCGACGAGTTGTTCGCCCTGATGTGTGGTGACATCTCGCTGCCGGTGCCTTACGCGGTCGGCCGCCGGGGATGGGCGCCCACTGTGCAGTTGACCGCGTACCTGCGCGGGATTCCCGCCGACGGGTGGCTTCGGGTGTTGTGCACCACCACCCAGATCGGCGCGGACTGGTTCGACGAAGACCACACCGTCGTCGACAGCGCCGGTCGAATCGTGGTGCAAACGCGACAGCTCGCGCTGGTCCCCGGTCTGTAGGGTTTCGGGCTATGTCCAGGATTGCGATCATCGGCGGCGGCAACATGGGTGAGGCGCTGCTGGCCGGCCTGATCAAGTCCGGTCGGCCGGTCCGGGACCTGGTCGTTGCCGAGAAGTCCTCAGGCCGCGCCGAGCACTTGTCGCGCACATACTCGGTGCGGGTGGCCGGCCTGGGCGATGCGATTGAAAACGCGGCGTTCGTGATCCTTGCGGTCAAGCCCGGGGACATCGACTCGGTCGTCAGTGAGATCGCCCAGGCCGCGACCAACGCGGAGGGCAATAGCGTCGAACAGGTTCTGGTGAGCATCATCGCCGGGGTTACGACGGGCTTCTACGAATCGCGGCTGCCCGCAGGGTTTCCAGTGATCCGGGTGATGCCCAACACCCCGGCCCTGGTGGGTGCCGGTGTCAGTGCGCTGGCCGCGGGCCGCTTCGCGACCGCCGATCAGTTGGCCGAGGCCGCGGAGTTGTTCGAATGCGTCGGCGGGGTGTTGACCGTCCCGGAGAGCCAGATCGACGCCGTGACGGCGGTTTCGGGCTCGGGACCGGCTTACTTCTTCCTTTTCCTCGAGGCTCTCGTGGACGCCGGGGTGGCCAGCGGTCTTACCCGTGCTGTCGCCACCGATCTGGCCGTCCAGACGATGGCCGGCTCGGCGGCGATGCTGCTGGAGCGGCTGGAGGCCGCCCGCTCCGACGCTTCCGGTCGACCCGACACCACGGCGACCGAATTGCGTGCGCTGGTGACCTCGCCGGGTGGGACCACTGCTGCTGGCCTGCGCGAATTGGAGCGAGGTGGGCTTCGCGCGGCGGTCGCCGCTGCGGTCGATGCTGCGAAATCCCGTTCTGAACAGCTCGGAATTACATCTGAGTAGTTTGAGAAATCTCTGGCGGATTAACAAACACCCGTCGCAGTAACCCCATTGGCCACGCTATTCTCCTCGTAACGCACGGGGCCGGTGCCAGCGGTGGGGAAGCCGCTGGAGCTCTCCGTGCCTGACTGATTGGGTTGCGATGACGTCTATGAACGGACGGGACTCGGGAAAGTCGGCACGTGACGCCGGCGCTGAGAGCCAGTCGGTGGCCAGGACTCAGTTTCTGACCGTCGCGGAGGTCGCCGCGCTCATGCGTGTGAGCAAGATGACCGTCTACCGGCTGGTCCACAACGGCGAGTTGCCCGCGGTCCGGGTCGGACGTTCGTTCCGCGTGCACGCCAAAGCCGTCCACGATCTGCTGGAGACGTCCTATTTCGACGCCGGGTGACGATGCGCGTTCCGGCCGAGGCAGCGGGCGGTTGACGGCCGGCTAACGGTTGGCGGCCTTGCTTGGGTAAGGTTTGTTCCCGGCGTGATGTCCTCGACAGAATGTCCTCGACATAACGTCCTCGACAACAGTGTCCTCGACAAGAGGCAACGCCCAGCACGGGCGTTCTCGTACTTAGGTAGCGGAGTTCATGGGTTCAGTCATCAAGAAGCGGCGTAAGCGCATGTCCAAGAAGAAGCACCGCAAGCTGCTGCGTCGTACCCGGGTCCAGCGCAGAAAACTCGGTAAGTAACCCGGTTCTGCCGGCCGACCGAGGCTGCGCCGGAGTGCCGATACCCGGCAATGCCCGATAGGCTCTAGCCCATGGAATCCGGCCGCTACGGCACTGAGACGCCGCACTACCCGAAAGTGGTGTTGGTAACCGGTGCCTGCCGTTTTCTTGGCGGCTACCTCACCGCTCGGCTGGCGCAGAACCCGCTGATCAACAAGGTGATCGCTGTCGACGCGATCGCCCCCAGCAAGGATCTGCAGCGCCGGATGGGCCGCGCGGAGTTCGTTCGGGCCGACATTCGGAACCCGTTCATCGCCAAGGTGATTCGCAACAGCGATGTCGACACCGTGGTACATGCGGCGGCTGCGTCGTACGCGCCGCGGTCCGGCGGCCGGGCCACCCTCAAAGAGCTCAATGTGATGGGGGCCATGCAGCTGTTCGCGGCCTGCCAGAAGGCCCCCACCGTGCGCAGGGTCATCCTCAAGTCGACTTCTGAGGTCTACGGCTCGCACAAGTACGACCCGGTGGTGCACACCGAGGACAGCAGCA
The DNA here is from genome assembly GCA_018500005.2 of Mycobacterium sp. Classification (GTDB taxonomy): domain Bacteria; phylum Actinomycetota; class Actinomycetes; order Mycobacteriales; family Mycobacteriaceae; genus Mycobacterium. The sequence continues at coordinate 3,011 of JAHBAP020000157.1, forward strand.
GCCGCCGCCCGCTCGGAGAGGGCTTCGCCCGGGACAGCCTCGATATCGAGGGTTACGCCCGCGGACTGGGCCGGCGACGACCCGACGTGGCGGTCACCATTCTGCGGCTGGCCAACATGATCGGCCCGGCGATGGACACCGCGCTGGCCCGCTATCTGTCCGGTCCGTTGGTGCCCACCGTCTTCGGCCACGACGCCCGTTTGCAGTTGCTACACGAGCAGGACGCCCTTGGCGCACTGGAGCGGGCCACCATGGCCGGACGGGCCGGGACGTTCAACATCGGGGCCGACGGAATCATCATGATGTCCCAGGCGATCCGCCGGGCCGGTCGGTTGCCGGTCGCGGTGCCCACATTCGGGGTGCGGGCCCTGGACTCGCTCCGCAAGGCGACGATGAACAGCGAACTGAACCGCGACCAGATCGACTATCTGAGCTACGGCCGCGTGATGGATACCACCCGGATGCGCGCCGAACTGGGCTTCGAGCCGAAATGGACCACGATGGAGGCTTTCGACGATTTCGTTCGGGGCCGGGGTCTAACACCGATCATCGATCCGGAATGGGTACGCTCTGTGGAGAGCCGCGCGCTGGAGCTGGCGCAGCGCTGGGGAGGCTCGACTGAGAGACGGGGGATCTAGCCGTGGCCGGCGACAAAGCGAAAGTCATTCCGCTGCATGCAGATTCAGGCCGCGGCACCGCACGAGCCGGCAGCGCGCGGAAGGGTCCGCAGGGTGCCAGAACTTCCTCGGCCGCGGCATCGCCGACCTCCGAGGAGGCCGTCGAAGCCGTCATCCGGGAACTGGGTCAGCACCGCGGCGAATCGACGTCCAATGACCTGATCGCGCGGATCGCCGGGATGGCAGAATTCCTGCGCAAGCGTCTCACCGGTGACTACGCCGTCGACGAGTTCGGATTCGACCCGGAGTACAACGACGCCGTCGTCCTGCCGACTCTGCGCTTCTTCTACGAAAAGTGGTTCCGTGTCGAGGTCACCGGCATCGAGAACCTTCCCGCCAGCGGTGCGGGATTGGTGGTGGCCAACCACGCCGGCACGCTGCCGTTCGACGGCCCCATGCTTGCGGTTGCAGTACGCGATCATCACCCCGCCCACCGGAATCTTCGGCTTCTGGCCGCCGACATGCTCTTCGACCTGCCGGTGCTAGGTCCGGTCGCCCGCAAGGCCGGGCACACCATGGCCTGCAACACCGATGCCAACCGGTTGCTCGGCGGCGGCGAACTGACAGCGGTGTTCCCCGAGGGATACAAGGGTCTGGGCAAACCGTTCCGGGACCGCTACAAGCTGCAGCGATTCGGTCGCGGCGGATTCGTGGCGGCTGCCCTGCGCGCCAAGGCGCCGATCATCCCGTGCTCGATCGTCGGCTCCGAGGAGATCTACCCCATGGTCGCCGACGTCAAGTTACTGGCCCGGGTGCTGGGAGTGCCGTATTTCCCGATCACTCCGCTGTTCCCGCTGGCCGGTCCGGTCGGGCTGGTGCCACTGCCGTCGAAGTGGCATATCGCCTTCGGGGAGCCGATCGACACCAGCGGCTACGACGAGCACGCGGCCGACGACCCGATGGTCACCTTCGAGATCACCGATCAGGTCCGGGAGAACATTCAGCAGACCCTGTTCGGGTTGCTCAGCCAACGCGGCAATACGTTCCTGGGCTGAACAGCGCTACTTGCGGCCCAAGGCCGCTGCGGCGATGGCAGCCACCTGGGCGTTGTCCTCTTCGGATCCGGCCGATTCGCCGAGCATCGTGACCAGCGTCGTCATCACCGGCTTGCCATCGGCGTCGGTCACCTCGGTGCGAAGCGTGCTGATGACCGCACCGAACGACTCCACCACAGACTCCAGCCAGGAGTCGAAGTACAGTTTGTCGCCCGCGCAGATCGCCCGGTGATAGGTGATCTTCTGATCTCGATGGAGCACCCGGGCGAGGTTGATGCCCACGTCGAAGTTGCGGAAGATATCGAGTTGAACCTGACGTCCCGGGATCGCGATGAACGCCAGTGGCGCGACGACGTCCGGGTAACCGGCGGCCTTGGCCGCCTCCTCGCTGAGGCTGATCGGGTCTTCGCACTGGATCGCCTTGGCGTATTCACGGATCTTCTCGCGCCCGACGAGGTAGTAGTCGGGGTAGCGGTAGTGGGTTCCGATGATGTCGCTGGCGAAGGACATGGGGGGGAGCCTATCGCGTGCCGGTACGTAGCCCCGCGGTCAGGTTCCGTCTTGTTCGTGGCGGCGCGACACGGCCGCTGCGACCGCACCGCCCACCACCCCGACCGCCAGCGCCGAGGGCACCCCGATCTTGGCCGCCTTGCGGGCGGTTCGGAAATCCCTGACCTCCCAACCTTTTTCGCGGGCCAGTTCCCGCAGGTCGGCATCGGGATTGATGGCGACCGCGGTGCCCACCAGCGACAGCATCGGGACGTCGTTGAAACTGTCGGAGTAGGCGGTGCAACGTTTGAGATTGAGGCCCTCCCGGATTGCCAGTGCCCGCACCGCGTGCGCCTTGCCCAGGCCGTGCAGGATGTCCCCGACGAGGCGGCCGGTGAACACCCCGTCGACCGACTCGGCGACCGTGCCCAGCGCCCCGGTAAGTCCCAGTCGTTTGGCGATGATCTCGGCCAGTTCGTACGGAGTGGCGGTGACGAGCCAAACCTGCTGGCCGGCATCCAGGTGCATCTGGGCCAACGCCCGAGTGCCCGGCCAGATCTTGTCGGCGATGATCTCGTCGTAGATCTCCTCGCCCAGGGCGGACAGTTCGGCGGTGGTGCGGCCCTCGATGAATGCCAGCGCCTTGCGCCGTCCCTCGGCGACGTCGTCGCTGTTCTCCCGGCCGGTCAACTGGAATTTCGCCTGGGCGTAGATGAATTTCCACACCTCGCTGTAGCGGAAGTACTTGCGGGCGGCCAGGCCGCGGCCGAAATGCACTAGTGAAGAACCCTGGACAAGGGTGTTGTCCACATCGAAGAAAGCGGCCGCGGTCAGGTCCAGCGGCGGGGAGGGAGGCGGATCGGCAGCCAAGGCCTCGCCCCCCCGCCCCGCGCCGGCGTCCCCGGCGCGAACCTGCTCGTCCCCGGAACCCATGCCAACCACCCTATCTGTGGGTGCCAACCGGCCCCCTGATTGTGCGACACCCGGGGTGTAAGACTTGCTTCGATGAGCCGCCCACACGTTCAACTGCTCACCCGCTCCGGTTGCGGCCTCTGCGAGGGGGTCCACCGCCGATTGGCCGAACTGGCCGCCGAACTTGACTTCGAGCTGTCCAGCATTGATGTCGACGCCGCCGCCGCGGCCGGCGACGCGGCGCTACGCGCGGAGTTCGGCGACCGGTTGCCGGTCGTGTTGCTCGACGGGCGGGAGCACAGCTACTGGGATGTCGACGAAGACCGGCTTCGGTCCGATGTCACCAATCGGTGAGAAGGCCGACGTCACGAACCGATGACGAGCCGTTCTAATTTGATCGGCTCGCTGCGCAGCGATTACCGTTGCGAGTAGTTTCTCTCCCCAGAAACACCACCCCGCGGACCCATTCCGCCGCCTCAAAGGGAGCAAGCCAGGTGATCCTGCCATGAGCGTGCTTCTGTTTGGGGTGTCGCATCGCAGCGCTCCGGTCTCGGTCCTGGAACAGCTCTCCATCGACGAGTCCGACCAGGTCAAGCTGGTCCAGCAGGTTCTGCAGTCGCCGCTGATCACCGAGGCGATGATGCTGTCCACCTGCAACCGGGTGGAGATCTATGCCGTCGTCGACGCCTTCCACGGCGGGCTCTCGGCCATCGGCCAGGTCCTCGCCGAACATTCCGGCATGTCGATGGGCGATCTGACCAAACATGCCTACGTGCGTTACAGCGAAGCCGCTGTCGAGCATCTTTTCGCGGTGGCCAGCGGCCTGGACAGCGCGGTCGTCGGCGAGCAGCAGGTGCTCGGCCAGGTCCGTCGCGCCTATGCCACCGGCGAGACCAACCGGACTGTCGGCCGGGTGCTGCACGACCTCGCTCAGCGTGCGCTGTCGGTGGGCAAGCGGGTGCACGCCGAAACCTCGATCGACGCCGCCGGTGCCAGCGTGGTTTCGGTCGCCCTGCACGTCGCCGCGCAGCGTCTCTACCGCCCGGAGTTGGGCCCGTCATACACCGCACTGGCCGGGCGCAGCGCGACCGTGATCGGCGCCGGGTCGATGGGCAGCCTGACCGCAGCGCACCTGGTCCGCGCCGGGGTCACCCACGTTCATATCGTCAACCGGTCGCTGCCGCGGGCGGAGCGGCTTGCGCAGAATCTGATCGGGCAGGGTGTCGGCGCACAGGCCATGACACTGGAGGACCTTCCCCTGGCACTGGCGGCCTCCGACCTCGTCGTCAGCTGCACAGGAGCGGTACGGCCGGTGGTCACACTGGCCGACGTGCACCATGCACTGGCCGCCACACAGCGCGACGAACAGGCCGATCCGCTGGTCTTCTGCGATCTGGGCATGCCACGCGACGTTGACCCTGCGGTGGCCGGCCTGCCCGGTGTCGCGGTGGTCGATATGGATCGGGTGCAGCGGGAGCCGTCGGCCAAAGCCGCTGCCGCCGACGCTGATTCGGCCCGCCGGATCGTGGCCGCGGAGGTTGCCGCTTATCTGGCGAACCAGCGGATGGCCGAGGTCACTCCGACCGTCACCGCGTTGCGTCAGCGCGCCGCCGAAATGGTCGAGTCGGAATTGCTTCGGTTGGAGAACCGGCTGCCCGGCCTGGACGAGGCCCAGCGCAAGGAAGTCGCCCGGACGGTTCAGCGGGTGGTGGACAAGCTCCTGCACGCCCCGACGGTCCGGGTCAAGCAACTTGCCGGAGCCCCGGGTGCGGACTCTTACGCGCAGGCGTTGCGAGAACTATTCGAACTCGATCCGCAGGCTGTCGACGCTGTGGCCGTCGGCGAGTTTCCGCTGCCGGAAAACCAGTCTTGATGAAGGCGTACCACGTCTACATCCTCAGCCCCCAGTTTCCGGAGAACGCAGGGATCGGGAACCGCAAGTTCGAACTGTTGACCCACATCTACTCCTGCATCAACCACAAGACGGTCAATCCCGAGATCCCGCTGGTCTTGATCACCGATCAGAACACCCTGAAGTATTACGACGACTGGCAGTTGACCGGTCTGTACGACGAGGTGGTCACTGATCTGCATGATGACTACCCGCGCGACCGGATCTCGCAGAACTTCTGGGCGTCGCCAAAGCTTTGGGCGATGTCCAAACTACGGGCGCCGTTCTTGATTTTCGACACCGACCTCGTCTTGAACAAGCCGCTGGCCCGCTACGCGACCGATTGCGACCTGCTCTACCTGCATCGGGAAACGACCGCCACCTATCCGAACATCTTCGACATCGTTGGGCCCCCGGGCTTCGTCTGGAGTGAGGACCTGGTCGGCTGCTTCCAGAACACATTGCCGATGAATTGCGCGGTAACTGGCATTTTCAACGAGCAATTCAAAGCCGACTATGTCCGCCGTTACTTCGAATTCGTGCTGGACGCTCCCGGCGAGGTGCAGTACACGAACCCGAATTCGCACCGCATGCATCAGTGTTCGGCCGCGCAGATAGTCCTCGAACAGTGGTTGCTGGCGGCGCTGGCCTACTATCTCGCGACGGTCGCCGGTATCCCGACCAGAACCAAGGCCGTAGTCAAGGCGCTGTGGACCCCCGATGGGTTGAGTCCGCTCGACATGGATTTGCGCCCCGGTTCGGAGGCTCTCGCGGCGGAGCAGGGTGGCACCTTCTTCCACCTGTGGGGGGCCAAGCGCTTCCAGAACGACCCCGACCACAGACTGTATGAGAGCGTGCGAAGAACGTTGCTGCGCGGCCGGTCCATCGTCGAGGAGAGCCCGCAGTACCCGGTCGTCAGGGACGTCTACGACGACATCATCGCCCAGTTGACGGTCGGCTGTTGACGTGGCAGGACACTCAGTGATCCGGATCGGCACCCGGGGCAGCCTGCTGGCCACTACCCAAGCCGGCACCATCCGGGACGAATTGATCGCACGCGGCCATTCCGCCGAACTGGTGATCATCTCCACCGAGGGCGACCGTTCGGACCAGCCGGTCGCCGAGATCGGCGTCGGGGTGTTCACCGCCGCGCTGCGGGAGGCGATCGCCGACCGCCGGGTCGATATGGCGGTCCATTCCTACAAGGATCTGCCCACCGCTGCGGACTCCCGGTTCGTCATTGCCGCAGTTCCGCGCCGTGCGGACGCGCGCGACGCGCTGGTGGCCCGGGATGGACTCGTGCTGGGGGAGCTGCCGGCGGGATCGGTCATTGGAACGTCGTCCGTGCGCCGGGCCGCGCAGCTTAGAGCACTGGGTCTCGGTTTGGAAATTCGCCCCCTACGAGGCAACCTTGACACCAGGTTGAACAGGGTAAGCAGCGGTGATCTCGACGCCGTCGTGGTGGCCCGGGCGGGGTTGGCCCGGATCGGACGCCTCGGCGATATCACCGAGACGTTGGAGCCGGTGCAGATGCTGCCGGCACCCGCTCAGGGTGCGCTGGCAGTGGAGTGCCGATCCGACGACACCGCGCTCGTGGCGCTGTTGGCGGAGTTGGATGACCCCGACACGCGCGCTGCGGTCACCGCGGAGCGAGTCCTGCTGGCCGACTTGGAGGCGGGTTGTTCGGCAGCGGTGGGCGCGATCGCTGAGGTGGTCGAGTCGATCGATGACGACGGCCTTGTCTTCGAGGAACTGTCGCTACGCGCCTGCGTGGCGGCGGCGGACGGATCTGACGTGATCCGTGCCTCCGGTATCGGGACTCCGGACCGGGCCGCAGAGCTGGGGCTCGCGGTCGCAGCGGAGTTGTTCGATCTCGGAGCGCGCGAGGTCATGTCGACACAACTCCGCGATTAGCGGTAGAGCGGGAACTGCCGTGACAACGGTGGGTCAGGAGAAGCTATGACTGGTCACGCGACCCCGAGAGGGCGCAAGGCGAAGCCGGGACGCATCACTTTCGTCGGCTCCGGCCCCGGCGACCCGGGCCTGCTGACGTCGCGTGCCCGCACCGTGATAGCCAACGCCGCCTGCGTGTTCACCGACCCCGACGTCCCGGAGGCGGTGCTCAAGCTGATCGGAACCGACCTGCCGCCGGCCGTCGGTCCCGCGCCGGACAGCGCGGTGACCGAGGATCAGACCGCCCCACCGGTGGTCTGGCTCGGCCCGGACATCCGGCCCGCTCTCGGAGAGCCTGCCGAAGTGGCCAAAACCCTGGTGGCCGAGGCCAAGACCGGTGTTGACGTGGTTCGGCTGGTGGCCGGGGATCCGCTGTCGGTGGACTCGGTGAGCGTCGAGATCACCGCGGTGTCCAAGACCCATCTGCCCTTGGAGATCGTGCCCGGCCTGCCCGCAACCGTGGCGGTGCCGACCTACGCCGGACTTCCGCTGGGGTCTACCCACACCGTCGCCGACGTGCGCGGTGAGGTGGACTGGGCGGCCCTGGCCGCCGCTCCGGGCCCGCTGATCCTGTCCGCGACGGCGTCGCATCTGCCCGACGCCGCCCGTTCGCTGATCGAGTTCGGCCTGGCCGACAACACGCCGTGCGTGGTGACCGCACAGGGCACCACCTGTGCCCAGCGCTCAGTCGAATCGACGCTGCAGGGCTTGACCGACCGTGCGCTCGGCGCCGGTGACCCGTCCGGCCCGCTGGCCGGGCCGCTGGTGGTCACCATTGGCAGGGCTGTCACGGCCCGCGCCAAGCTCAACTGGTGGGAGAGCCGTGCGTTGTACGGCTGGACCGTGCTGGTCCCGCGCACCAAGGAGCAGGCCGGTGATATGAGCGATCGGTTGGTCGGCCACGGTGCCCTGCCGGTCGAGGTGCCGACCATCGCCGTCGAGCCGCCCCGTAGCCCGGCCCAGATGGAGCGCGCGGTCAAGGGTTTGGTTGACGGCCGTTACCAGTGGGTGGTCTTCACCTCCACCAACGCTGTGCGCGCGGTGTGGGAGAAGTTCGGCGAGTTCGGCCTGGACGCCCGCGCGTTCTCCGGGGTCAAGATTGCCTGCGTCGGCGAGGCCACCGCGGATCGGGTGCGGGCCTTCGGTATCAGCCCCGAACTGGTGCCCTCCGGTGAGCAGTCCTCGCTCGGTCTGCTCGACGAATTCCCTGACTACGACAGCATTTTCGACCCGGTGAACCGAGTGCTGCTGCCGCGCGCGGATATCGCCACCGAAACCCTGGCCGAGGGCCTGCGGGAACGCGGTTGGGAAATCGAGGATGTCACCGCCTACCGCACCGTGCGGGCGGCACCGCCGCCGGCCGAGACTCGCGAGATGATCAAGAGCGGCGGGTTCGACGCCGTCTGCTTCACCTCGTCCTCAACGGTGCGCAACCTGGTCGGCATCGCCGGTAAGCCGCATACCCGCACCATCGTCGCCTGTATCGGTCCCAAAACCGCAGAGACCGCGGCCGAGTTCGGACTGCGGGTGGATGTCCAGCCGGAGACCGCCGCGGTCGGACCGCTGGTCGATGCGCTGGCCGAACACGCCGCCCGGTTGCGCGCCGAGGGGGCGCTCCCGCCGCCGCGCAAGAAGAGCCGCCGCCG
>JAHBAP020000328.1 GCA_018500005.2 Mycobacterium sp.
ACCCCCCCCCCCCCCCCCGCGCCCGCCGGGCCCCCGCCGTTAATCGCCATCAGAGCGGGCGCACCGGCCACCCGGTCGAGGTTGTACCAGCCGGTGAACGGCCGGCCCGGAGCGTCGAGAACCTGAATCTGGTCGACGTCGTCCCAAAACACGGCGTCGAACCGCAGCACCAGTTTCTCAAACCGCCCGAAGCCCAGCCGGTCGATCGCCCGGGCATGGGCGGCCGGCAGCGGCGGATCGAATCGGATTGCACCGCTTTTGAGTACCCCGAGGGGAACGGTGACGATCACCTTGGCCGCCCGCCACCGGCCGGCGGCGGTATCGACCACGATGTGGTCGGGAGAACGCAGCCCTACCGAGGTCACCGGAGCGTCCAACCGCACCGGCAGACCGTCGGCGAGCCGCTGGGCAAGTTGGCCGTATCCGCTCGGGAAAACGCGCTGGGCACCGGCGAAGGAGTCCTCCTCGTCCAGCGCACTTAGCGCCAACGCCTCGGGGGTGGCCCCGTAGTCGCCGGCGTAATCGGTCAGGGCGGCAGCTACCCCCGGGCGACCGGAGAGATCGGGCGGCAGCGCGCCGATGCCCTGGCGCATCGACATACTGGCCGAATCCTTGCCGGCCGCGGCCCGCTCCACCCGCCCGATGGCCTTGGTCATCACCGCCTCGAAAGCGTCGGCATCCCAGCGGGTCCCGTTGACTGAGTAGTACTCCGCCGCACCGGTTCCATCGGACGAACCCACATCGAAGACGGTGGTGTCGATCCCGAACCGGTTGGCCTCGTCATAGATCGGGTTGCCCTCGGTGCCGTGGATCCACGAGGCGCCCAGGTCGACCCGGAGGCCGGGCCACTCATTCGAGGTCCAGATCCGCCCGCCGATCCGGTCGCGCGCCTCCAGCACCATGCAACTCAGTCCGGCTTCGGTGAGCGTGCGGGCCGCGGCCAGGCCGGCGATACCGGCACCGATCACGATGACGTCGACATCGCGATCATCCGATGAGGGTTCGGCTTTGTCAGCACAGCCACCCAGCGCGGCGGCCACGCCCAAGGACGTCGCGCCGATCAGGACCTGGCGGCGGCCAAGCCCCGGCAAGTTCAGGGCGCCGCCCGGTGCTCGACGGCGTTGCGCGCCGGACCCACGACCGGTATCGCCAACATGACCGCTCCCAGCAACGTGGCCAGTGCGATGCAGCGACGCCGGACCATGGCCCGAGACTACGCCAGCGCGAGGACGGCAATCGTTCATCGTGCAGTTACCCGAACCGCAGGTGGGCACCCCGCCCCGGTGCGATACTCGCAGCCAGCCACCAGGCCGGAAAACACGGGGAGAGCGCAGTTTATGAGCGGAGTCATCTACACACCGGCAGGGGCGGACGGCGATGACGTTCGTACCGGAATGAACGCCTCGTCGCTGCGCAGGGCGATCGAGGACCACCTGCGCTACACCCTGGGCCGCCCCGCCCAGTTGCTCGAGCCCCAGCACTACTACCACGCGCTGTCGTTGGCGGTTCGCGACCGCATGCAGAAGCGCTGGATCGACACCACCCAGACCTACCTCGACCTGTCCCGCAAGGTGTCGGTCTATCTCTCGGCGGAGTTCCTGCTCGGGCCTCACCTCGGCAACAACCTGCTCAACCTGGAACTGGAAGAGGAGGCGCGGGTCGCGCTGGCCGAACTCGGGCAGGATTACGACGACGTGCTGGCCTGCGAGGAGGAGCCCGGGCTGGGCAACGGCGGCCTGGGCCGACTGGCCGCCTGCTACATGGAGTCGCTGGCCACCCTGCAGATGCCGGCCATCGGCTACGGCATCCGTTATGAGTTCGGCATCTTCGACCAGGAAATCCGCGACGGCTGGCAGGTCGAACGCACCGACAACTGGCTGGCCGCCGGGAATCCGTGGGAGATCGCCAAGCCCGAACTGAACTACGAAGTCGGCTGGGGCGGCCATACCGAGCATTTCACCGACGCTCACGGTGAGCCCCAGGTCCGCTGGGTTCCCGAGCGGATCGTCAAGGGCGTCTACTACGGCACCCCGATCCAGGGCTATGGAGTCAACACCTGCAACACCCTGACCCTGTGGAGCGCCAACGCCGTCAACGCGCTGGCCCTGGACGCCTTCAACGCCGGGGACTACTACCGCGCGGTCGAGGACCAGGTGGTCTCGGAGAACGTCACCAAGGTGCTCTACCCGAACGACGAACCGGAGGTCGGCAAACAGCTACGGCTGCTGCAGCAGTACTTCTTCGTCTCCTGCTCGTTGCAGGACATCCTGCACCTGCTGGAGGATTTCGCCGGACTGACCGCACACAGCCTGCCCGACCGGGTTGCCATCCAGCTCAACGACACCCACCCCTCGATCGCGGTCGCGGAATTGATGCGACTGCTGATCGACAAGCGCGACTTCAGCTGGGAAGAGGCCTGGCGGATCACCGTTGCGACAATGGCCTACACCAACCACACCCTGCTGCCTGAGGCGCTGGAAACCTGGCCGCTGCAGATGTTCGAGCGGTTCCTGCCCCGGCACCTGGAGATCATCTACGAGATCAACAGCCGGTTCCTCGACGAGGTTCGCGTGCGATTCCCCGGGGACGACGCCCGCGTTCGCCGGATGTCGCTGATCGGTGAGGACGGCGCCCGCAGCATCCGGATGGCACACCTGGCCACCGTCGGCAGCCACGCCATCAACGGTGTCGCCGCAATGCATTCCGAACTGGTGAAGACCACCATCCTGAAAGATTTCCATGACCTATGGCCGGAACGGTTCTTCAACAAGACCAACGGCGTGACACCGCGACGGTTCATCGGTCTGGCCAACCCTGGCCTGCGCAAGCTCCTGGATCAGACCATCGGCGACGGCTGGATGGTGGATCTGCAGAAATTGCGCGGCTTGGAGCGCTACGCCGACGACCCCTCGTTCCAGCAGCGCTGGACGGCGGTCAAGCGGGAGAACAAAGCCCGACTGGCCGGCCTGGTGGCGGAGACGACCGGTGTCGACCTCAACCCGGACTGGATGTTCGACGTCCAGGTCAAGCGGATCCACGAGTACAAGCGTCAGCACCTCAACGCACTGCACATCATCACCCTCTACAACCGCCTGAAGGCCAACCCGGGCCTCGATATCGCCCCGCGCGCTTTCATTTTCGGCGGCAAGGCCGCACCCGGGTACTTCATCGCCAAGCTGATCATCAAGCTGATCAACTCGGTGGGCGAGACGGTCAACAACGACCCTGAGGTGAACGGCAGGATCAAGGTCGCGTTCATCCCGAATTTCAACGTGCAGAGCGGCCAGCTGATCTACCCGGGGGCTGATCTTTCCGAACAGATATCGACGGCCGGCAAAGAGGCCTCGGGCACCGGCAACATGAAGTTCATGATGAACGGGGCGTTGACCATCGGCACCCTCGACGGCGCCAATGTAGAGATGCGCGAGGAGGCCGGGGCGGAGAACTTCTTCCTGTTCGGGCTAAACGTGGACGAGGTGCACCAGCTGCTGGCCAAGGGCTATCACCCGCGCTCCTATCTCGACGCGAACCCGGAATTGACCGCCGCCATCGAGGCGATCGCCGACGGCACGTTCTCGCATGGCGACACCGAGGTGTTCGCCCCTTGGGTGTCCAACCTCGTCGACCACGATCCGTTCCTGGTGCTGGCCGACTACGCCGACTACATCCGCTGCCAGGCCGACGTTGACAGGACCTGGCATGACAGCCACACCTGGGCTCGGATGTCGATTCTCAACCTGTCTCTTATACACATCT
>JAHBAP020000362.1 GCA_018500005.2 Mycobacterium sp.
CCCGGCGGCTTGGGCGGGTTCTTGATCGCCTCGCCCGGAATCGGCTGACCGATCACCGGGCGGCTGTAGAGCCGCCCCGTCTGGCCGAGGTTACGGGCCTCGTTGCTGTCATTGCCCGGCACGGTGATCACCAGGTTGTCGCCGTCGATCACGACCTCGGAGCCCGACACGCCCAGGCCGTTGACGCGGGCGCTGATGATCTCCTGGGCCTGATTAAGCGCATCCCGGGTGGGCTTGGAGCCGTCCGGTGTGCGGGCGGTCAGCGTGACACGGGTGCCGCCCTGCAGGTCGATACCCAGCTTTGGCTTGGCCTGCTTGTTGCCGGTGAGGAAGATCAGCAGGTAGACGCCGACCAACAAGACCAAAAACAGCGCCAGGTACCGGTACGGGTGCACCGGCGACTGTGACGATGCCACGTGTCGATTCTCCTAAGTCAATGCGGGCCATACGCAACCCGCGCGCGCGGTCAGTCCACGCGCCCCCGCAAAGGGTACGGGGAAGGTGGTCAGTCTCTGGTGAGGCGGTCCGCGTCGCTGTCGGTCAGGTCTGTTGCCGACAGGGCGGGCTCGACGCGGTCACGGATGGCCAACTTGGTCCAGTTGGTGACCACACCGGGGGCGATCTCGATGTCCACCGCATCGTCGGTCAGGCCGGTGATGGTGCCGTACAGACCCGACGTGGTCTGCACCCGGTCTCCGACACGAAGCGATTCGTGCAGATCGATGGTGGCCTGCATGGCCTTGCGCTGACGACGCGAGGCGAAGAACATGAAAGCCCCCATGATGATGATCAGGGGCAGAAAGCTCACGAGTGATTCCATGGCAGCCAGTGTGCCATTCGCCCACGTGGTGCCCTAAGCCGTGGCCCAGAATGGCCTCGTGGACCTCATCGAAGCTCTGCGCAGCACCGGCGCGGTGCGCGAGTTCACCGCCGAACCCGTAGCCGACGGGGTGGTGGCCCGGATTCTCGACACCGCCCGGTTCGCGCCCAGCGGGGCCAATGCCCAGGCCTGGCACGTCATCGTGGTGAAAGACCAGGCAGTTCGTCGCCGGCTGCGCGATCTGTACCTACCCGGATGGCGCGATTACCTGGCGATGGGCGCGGCCGGCCTACGACCCTGGGCACCCACCAACGATCGGACCGCCGAGGCTGCCGCGCTGCAGACGGTGTCCCCCGAGATCGCCGCCGCCGCCCGGCAGGGATTCGCGGCATCCTTCGACCGGGCACCGGTGCTGCTGGTGGTATTCGCCGACCTTGCGGCGCTGGCCGCCGTCGACCGCGACGCCGACCGGTACTCCTTCGCCGGCGGGGCCTCGATCTACCCCTTCGCCTGGAACATCCTGCTGGCGGCCCGCGCCGAAGGGCTTGGCGGTGTCCTGACGACGATGCTGATCCGGCAGGAGCAGGACGTCAAAGAACTGCTCGGCGCACCGCCGGACTGGGCGCTGGCCACCGTGATCGCACTCGGCCACCCGGTCCGCCCGCACCGGCGGCTTGGACGTCGACCGGTGGCGTCGTTCACCACCGTCGACCGGGTCGACGGGCCGGCGTTCGACACCACCGAGTGAGGAATCACGCACAACTCTTCTCGGGAAATGTCTGCGTGACGCCTCACTCAACGCGGGCGACACGACTAGGCTCGTTTCACCCGCATTGGGTCCCCCTGTCCTGCGCTGAGCGCTATCGAGGAGAACACTCGTGAGCACCGTCGAACAGACCCGCAAACTGGTCACCGCCATCCCCGGTCCGAAGTCGATGGAGATGACCAAACGCCGGACCGCGGCGGTGAGCCGAGCAGTCGGAGTAACCATGCCGGTGTCCTGCGCCCGGGCCTTCGGCGGAATCATCGAGGACGTTGACGGCAACCGGCTCATCGATCTCGGCTCGGGAATCGCGGTGACCACGATCGGCAACTCCTCGCCGCGGGTCGTCGACGCCGTTCGCGAACAGGTCGCCGATTTCACCCACACCTGCTTCATGGTGACTCCCTACGAGGAGTACATCGCCGTCGCCGAGCACCTCAACCGGCTCACCCCCGGCTCCCACGAGAAGCGCAGCGCGCTGTTCAATTCCGGGGCCGAAGCGGTCGAGAACGCGATCAAGATCGCCCGCGCCTACACCAAGCGCGACGCCGTGGTCGCTTTCGACCACGCCTATCACGGCCGCACCAACCTGACGATGGCTCTTACCGCCAAGTCGATGCCCTACAAGAGCGGCTTCGGGCCATTCGCGCCGGAGATCTACCGGGCGCCGATGTCCTACCCCTATCGCGACGGCCTCATCAACAAGGAGTGGGGCACCAACGGGGAACTGGCCGCGGAGCGAGCCTTGACCGTCATCGACAAGCAGATCGGTGCCGCCAACCTCGCCGCCATCATCATCGAACCGGTCCAGGGTGAGGGCGGATTCATCGTCCCCGCACCGGGATTCCTGCTCGCGTTGCGGGCCTGGTGCACCGACAACAACGTCGTCTTCATCGCCGACGAGGTGCAGAGCGGTTTCGGTCGCACCGGTCAGATGTTCGCCTGCGAGGACGAGGGCATCGTGCCGGATCTGATCGTGACAGCCAAGGGCATCGCCGACGGCCTGCCACTGTCGGCCGTCACCGGCCGTGCCGAGATCATGGATGCCCCGCACGTCAGCGGCCTGGGCGGCACCTACGGCGGCAACCCGGTGGCCTGCGCCGCGGCGCTTGCGACCATCGAGACCCTTGAGTTGGACGGCATGCTGGACCGGGCCAAGCAGATCGAGCGGCTGATGAAGGACAAACTCCACCGCATCCAGGCCGACGACGACCGCATCGGCGACGTCCGCGGCCGGGGCGCGATGATCGCCGTGGAACTGGTGAAATCCGGCACCGCAGAACCCGATCCGGAGCTCACCAAGGCATTGTGCAGCGCCGCCCACGCTCAGGGCGTGATCGTCCTCAGTTGCGGAACGTTCGGCAACATCCTGCGGTTCCTGCCGCCGTTGTCGATCAGCGACGAACTCCTCACCGAAGGCCTCGACGTACTCGCTGACGTACTCAGGTCGCTGTAGGCCGATCTGAATCAGCGGCTCTAACGCAAGCCGGCCGCCACCAGAACCACGGCGATGAGTGGCAGCGCGCCCTGGGTGATCGCGGCCCGGGCTTTATCCGGTGACGACGCCAACAGGACCAGTGCCGCAGCCAGCATCGAGCCGACGCCGGCCAGAACCAGCGCAGCTCCGACACCGCGGTGCCCGAGGGCGACCATCGCGATCCCCACAGCTGTCACCACCGCCAGGAACAGGTTGTAGAAGCCCTGGTTGAAGGCCAGCAACTTGGTGGTCTCGGCCTCCTCTGGGGTTGTGCCGAAAGCCGCCCGGGTGCGCGGAGCGGTCCATCTGAAGGACTCCAGCACGAAGATGTAGACGTGCAGTACGGCGGCAAGTGCCGCGAAAACCAATCCGATGGTCATCATCAGGTATCTCCTATTCGACTTCGATGTCCATTACCGGCGTCGGCCGGCGGAAACCGCGGGTGACTGCGACCAGCCACAGGAATCCAGCTGCCAGCCAAACGATCCCGACCTTCAGCGTGGGGCCGGAAAGACTGGTCCACAACCACACCGTCAGCACGAACCCGATCAACGGCAGAACCAGATTGCGCAGCGGTGACCGCTCGCCCGAGTCGATGAAATAGTGCTTGACGACCGACAGGTTCACCACCGAAAACGCCACCAGCGCACCGAAACTGACGATTGAGGCCAGCGTTGCGAGGTCGATGACGACCGCCAGCAGAGATACCAGGCTCACCAGCAGGATCGCATATACCGGGGTGCTGAACCGCGGCGAGAGATGACCGAAGAACGGCCGCGGCAGGATGCGGTCGCGGCCCATCGCGAAGAGAACCCGCGCCACTGAGGCCTGCGAGGTCAACGCCGATCCGAGCGCCCCTGCAACGTAGGCCGAGGTGAAGAAGGTATCGAGGAATCTGCCTCCGGCCGTTCGCATCACATCCAACGCGCCGGAGTCGACGTCAGTGAACGCGTGCGCGGGGAAGACCAGATGCGAGAGATAGGACAGGACGATGAACAGGACCCCGGAGGCGACCGTGGCGATGACGATGGCGCGCGGCACATTGCGGGTCGGATCGTTGGCTTCCTCCGCAAGTGTCGAGACGGCATCGAAACCTAGGAACGACAGGCACAGCACTGCTGCCCCGGCCAGGACCGCTCCGGTTCCGACGGCGCTGCCGTCACCGCGAAGGGGCGCGGTGAAGTTGACGTCGCCATTGCCGGAGATCGTGGCGATCGCCATCGCGATGAACGTGACGATGAAGATGGTCTGTATCGCGATGATGAGGAAGTTCGCCCGGGCCACCGAGACGATCCCGACGACGTTCAGCACGGTGACGATCGCGATCGCCGCGACGATGAACATCCACGCCGGCACCGAGGGGAAAGCGGCTTCCAGGTAGATGCCGACGACCAGATAGTTCAGCATCGGCAGGAACAGATAGTCCAGCAGCAGCGACCATCCGGCCAGGAATCCCAACGGGGCCCCGAAGGTCTTCTGGGTGTAGGTGTAGGCCGACCCGGCGACCGGGAACGCCACCGACATACGGGCGTAGGACAGCGCGGTGAAGAACATCGCGATCAGGGTCAGGGCATAGGCGACCGGAAGCCTGCCGCCGGTCATCTGGGTGACGATCCCGTAGGTCGTGAAAACCGTGAGCGGGACGATGTAGACCATGCCGAACAACACCAGCGACGGCAGCCCGAGCGCGCGTTTGAGATGGCCCGGGTGCTGGTTGGTGGGTGGCGGGACGGTCATGGACGGCGCTTTCGGTCAGAGTCAGTCAAGGGCCCGATAGGCCGGTTGCCCGTTGAGATAGGTTGCCCGGACAGCGATCCCGGGCAGTTCCAGCGGTGGGGTGGCTCGCGGATCGCGGTCGAGCCAGACCAGATCTGCGGCGGCGCCGACGACGATCGCGCCCCATTCCCCATCGGCGAAAGCCTGATGGGCCACCCCGGCGGTATATGCGCGCAGTGCGCTCCCGATCGGCAGGATCTCCTCGGGCGTCCACCCGCCGGGCGGGTCGCCGTCGGACGTCCGCCGCGAGACACCCACCGCGATACCTTCCAGGGGCCGCCCCGAAGACACCGGCCAATCCGAGCCGTGGGCAAGCGGCGCACCGGAATCCACCAGCGTCGCCATCCGGTACTGCCGGTCGGCGCGCTGCCGGCCGAGCCGTGGAATGGTCAACACCGTCATCAACGCATCCATCTGCGCCCACAGCGGTTGCATGTTGGGGATAACGCCCAGTTCAGCGAACCGGGCGAGATCGACGTCATCCGCCAGTTGGACGTGGGCGATCACCGGACGGCGGTCACGCGGCCCGTTGTGCGTGATCACGTATTCGATTGCATCCAGCGCCTGCCGGACCGCGGCGTCGCCGATCGCGTGGATGTGGATCTGCAGGCCGAGTTCGTCGACCCGGCGGGCGGCTTCGGCCAGCGAGCCGCCCTCCCAGTTGCGCTGACCGTGGCTGTGCAGGCCGGAGCAGTACGGCTCGAGCAGAGCACCGGTCTCGTTCTCCACCACCCCGTCGGCGAAAAACTTGACGGTGTTCGCCGTCAGCAACCCCGATCCGGATTCCTGCACCAGACGACGCAACTCCGCGTACTGCCCGACCTGGCTGTCGAAATACCGGGGGTCGGCGTAGAAGGCGAGGTTGAACCGCATCCGCAGGGCGCCCTGCCTGGCGGCGGCCAGATAGGTCTGCACATCGCCGGGTTCGACCCAGGCGTCCTGCACCCAGGTCACACCGCCGGCCAGCAGGTAATCGGCCGCGGTTCCCAGCGCCGCGACCCGCACCGAGTCGTCCCGGGGCGGCATGACATTCATGACGAGGTCGACCGCGCCCCACTCACGCAGCGTTCCCAGCACCGAACCGTCCTCGCGGCGCGGGATCTCGCCGAGAACCGGTTCCGGGGTGTCGGCGGTGATGCCGGCGCGGCGCAGCGCTTCGCTGTTGCACCAAACCGTGTGGTAGTCCCAGGCGCGCAACACGACCGGCCGGTCCGGGACGGCTGCGTCGAGCCAACGGGCGTCGAACAGTCCGCCCGGGGCCAGGCTGCCGTCGTAGGAGGCGCCGACGATCCAGTCGGCCCCCGGATGCTGACGCGCGAATCCTCCTACCGCAGAGACGATTTCGTCAACGGAACTGCAGTTCCTCACCGCAGGACCGGCTGATTCCAGTCCGCCGTAGAGGGGATGCGCGTGCCCGTCGCCGAAGGATGGCATCAAGAAGCCGCCGTCGAGGTCGACGACGGAGACGTTAGGGATGGCCGTGGTGGTTTCAGCGGCCTCCCGCGCTTGATCGCCGGTGGCCCGGACCCGCCCGTCGGCGATCAGCAGGGCGTCGGTATCGGCCTGCCCGGTCCAGATCGTTCCCCCGACGAACAGCGTGGCCTCTGGCACGGGATCAACATATCCCGTCAGTCGAACAACGGAGGCTGACCGAGCGCACCCGGTAGACCAGCCGAGGGCGGCGGGGTCATGCCCAGATGGGTCCAGGCCTGCGGTGTGGCTACCCGTCCGCGCGGTGTTCGGGCCAGCATGCCGGCGCGAACCAGGAACGGTTCGCAGACCTCCTCGACGGTGGCGGCCTCCTCCCCCACAGCCACCGCGAGGGTGGACACCCCAACCGGGCCGCCGCCGAAGTTCTTGATCAACACCGACAGAACTGCACGGTCCAGTCGATCCAGGCCCAACTCGTCGACGTCGTAGACCTCCAGTGCCGCCTTGGCGACGTCGCGGGTGATGATCCCGTCGGCCCGCACCTCTGCGTAGTCACGCACCCGGCGCAGCAATCGGTTGGCGATGCGTGGCGTTCCCCGCGACCGCCGAGCAATCTCGGCACCGGCCTCGGCACCCAGGTCCATGCCAAGAATGCCGGCCGAGCGGTGCAGCACCAGTTCCAGTTCGGCCGGTTCGTAGAAGTCCATGTGGGCCGTGAAGCCGAAGCGGTCCCGCAGTGGACCGGTCAGCGCCCCCGATCGTGTCGTCGCACCCACCAGGGTGAACGGCGCGACATCCAACGGAATCGACGTCGCCCCTGGGCCTTTGCCGACGACGACGTCGACCCGGAAGTCCTCCATGGCCAGGTAGAGCATCTCCTCGGCGGGCCGGGCAATACGGTGGATCTCGTCGATGAACAGCACGTCACCCTCGACGAGATTGGACAGCATGGCTGCCAGATCCCCGGCCCGCTCCAGCGCCGGCCCGGAGGTGACCCGCAGCGAGGTGCCCAGTTCGGCGGCGATGATCATCGCCAGCGAGGTCTTGCCCAGACCCGGCGGCCCGGACAGCAGGATGTGGTCGGGGGTACCGCCGCGGTTCTTGGCGCCCTCGATGACCAACTGCAACTGTTCGCGAACCCGTGGTTGTCCGATGAACTCGCCGAGCGACCGCGGCCGCAGGCTGGCGTCGATATCGCCCTCGCCGACGGTCAGCGCCACCGAAACCTCGCGTTCGGCTTCGTCGTCGTCGTCCTCGAACCTCCCCATCACTTCTTCCCGAGCATCGACAACGCCGCCCGCAACGCCGTGGACGTCGTGCCCCCCGGAGCTGCCGCCAGTCCCCTCCCGGCCCTGGCGTCCCGCCCACGCAGGCCGCGGACGCCGGCCGCCCGCTGCTTGCG
>JAHBAP020000042.1 GCA_018500005.2 Mycobacterium sp.
CGCCGCCCGCGGGGGACCCGCGGGGTGGGGCGGCCCGTGGGGTCCCGGCGTGGAGAAGACGGGCGCGCGGGGCGACGAGGAGGCCCTCGGCGCCGTGTTCGGCGAACGGTTCCGCCCCCGCCTCGCCGATACCCGAGGAGGCCCCGGTGATCAGCACCCGTTTGCCGCGCAGGTTGACTCGGGGGGTCGTGGGCACCCGTAACGGCGGCCGCATCCCGGTCATCGCTATCGCCTCGGTGAGCTTGCGGCGCAGAGGATTCACAAGTCCCAAGTCTATGGAGGCCTAGAAATAGCGGGGGAACGGGCTCCAGTCCGGGTCGCGCTTCTCCAAGAACGCATCGCGCCCCTCGACTGCCTCATCGGTCATATAGGCCAATCTGGTGGCCTCCCCTGCGAACAACTGCTGACCCACCAGTCCGTCGTCGAGCAGGTTGAATGCGAACTTCAACATCCGTTGTGCCTGAGGCGATTTGCCGTTGATCTCCTTCGCCCAGTCCAGTGCGACGTCTTCGAGATCGGCATGGTCCACGACCTCGTTGACCGCGCCCATGTGGTGCATCTGTTCGGCGGTGTAGGGGCGGCCGAGGAAGAAGATCTCGCGAGCGAATTTCTGGCCCACCTGACGGGCCAGGTAGGCGCTGCCGTAACCACCGTCGAAGCTGCCGACGTCGGCATCGGTCTGCTTGAACCGGGCGTGCTCCCGACTGGCCAGTGTCAGGTCGCACACGACGTGCAGGCTGTGCCCGCCGCCGGCGGCCCAGCCGTTCACCAGACAGATCACCGGCTTGGGCATGAACCGGATCAGCCGCTGAACCTCGAGGATGTGCAGGCGTCCGGCGCGGGCCGCATCGACGGTATCGGCGGTCTCCCCATCGGCGTACTGGTAGCCGGTGCGACCGCGGATGCGCTGATCGCCGCCGGAACAGAACGCCCACCCGCCGTCCTTCGGAGAGGGCCCGTTGCCGGTCAGCAGCACAACGCCGACATCGGGGGACATCCTGGCGTGGTCCAGCGTCCGGTACAACTCGTCGACGGTGTGCGGGCGAAACGCATTGCGCACCTCGGGCCGGTCGAAGGCCACCCGCACGGTCGGCTGCGGTATGCCGTCGAGGACATGGCGGTGGTAGGTGATGTCGGTCAGATCCCCGAAGCCCTCGACGGTGGTCCACAGGGCCGGGTTGAACGGGTTTTCGCTCACGGTGTGACGGTACCGGCACCGGTCTTGGTGATAGCGAGGACCGGCGTCGATGACTCGGATCCTGATGGACGGCAACTCGACGGACTGCGTATCCCCGCTGGCAACCCCGCGGAAACCCTTCGGCCCCAACCTGGATCCGTGCGGATAGCAATAGTCGCCGAATCCTTCCTCCCCAACGTCAACGGTGTTTCGAACTCAGTGCTTCGGATCCTGGAGCACTTGCGCCGAACCGGCCACGAAGCACTTCTCATCGCTCCCGACAGTCCGGCGGGTCAGCCGGCAGCACCCCGTGTTCACGAGGGTGTCCGGATTCACCGCGTTCCGTCCCGGATGTTTCCCGCCGTGACTTCGCTACCCCTGAGCGTCCCGCGCCCTGGCATTCTGCGCGCCCTGCGGGGCTTCGATCCGCACGTGGTGCACCTGGCCTCGCCGGCACTGCTGGGCTACGGGGGCCTGCTGGCCGCCCGGCGACTGGGGGTTCCGACGGTGGCGGTGTACCAGACAGATATCGCCGGTTTCGCCGGGAGCTATGGTCTGCGTTCCGTCGCACCGGCGGCGCGAGCCTGGATCCGGCACCTGCACTCCCAGTGCGACCGCACTCTGGCACCGTCTACCGCGGCCGTCGAGGCGCTGAAGGCCCAAGCCATCCCGCGCGTTCACCATTGGGCTCGCGGCGTGGACTTCACCGGCTTCGCGCCTTCTGCCCGCAGCGCGGACTTGCGTGCGGATTGGTCCCCTGAGGGCAGGCCGATCGTGGGGTTCGTCGGTCGGCTGGCCCCGGAGAAACATGTTGAACGGCTTGCGATTCTGGCGCGTCGTCGTGATATTCAACTGGTCGTCGTCGGTGATGGGATCGAACGCACGAGGCTGCGTTCGCTGTTGCCTTCCGCGGTGTTCACCGGCGAACTTCTCGGCCAACGATTGGCGGCGGCCTACGCCAGCATGGACGTCTTCGTCCACACCGGCGAGAATGAGACCTTCTGTCAGGCAGTGCAGGAGGCACTGGCTTCCGGGGTGCCTGTCGTCGCGCCGGACGCCGGTGGCCCGCGTGATCTCGTCACCTCGTTCCGCACCGGATTACTGCTGCCCGTCGATGATTTCGAGTCCGGGCTGAGCCGGTCCGTCGATCATCTTCTGGCACAACGTTCGCGCTACTCGGTCAACGCTCGCCGCAGTGTGGTGAATCGAGGTTGGCCGCGGATTTGTGATCACCTGCTCGAGCACTACGAGGCCGTCCGGGCGCCCGGACCCCGACGAATCCGTAGCGTGCGCAGCGCCTAGAGAACCAATCCCTGTTCGCGGAGTGCATCGATCAACCCGACGG
Source organism: Mycobacterium sp. (assembly GCA_018500005.2). Lineage (GTDB taxonomy): Bacteria > Actinomycetota > Actinomycetes > Mycobacteriales > Mycobacteriaceae > Mycobacterium. The sequence continues at coordinate 2,523 of JAHBAP020000042.1, forward strand.
GACGCTGCGCGATCGGCAGCGGATCAACCAGTGCGAAGGAGCACCCCAAAGTCCTTGCGGCGCCGTCGTTCTCCTCGCTGTCGCCGACCATCAGGGTATCGGCGGCATCGACGCCCAACTGGGCCAGCGCCGCCTCGAAGATCCGCAGATCGGGTTTCGCAGCACCCAACTCGAAGGACAGGATGTAATCATCCGGGTAGACGCTGGCGGCGTCGAGCACAGCGCGGATATTCCAGGCGATGTTCGAAACAACAGCGGTGCGGATTCCTTTGCTGCGTAATGCTTTCAGCACCACCGCGGCATCGGGATAGAGCTGCCACTCCGCCGGATCGATGCAGCGCCGGTACAGAGATTGGGAGTGCTCGTCACTGAGTCCCGATGCGCGCAGGACATGCAGATAGGCCTCTCGGTGCATGACCGGGTCCAGATCCCGGTGGTCCCAGGCATGGTGCGTCACAGTGGCGGTGGGATGGGTTATCCGGTCCATCACCTCGGCCCGCATCGACTCGTCGAGTCCCATGCCGTCGAACCAGGTGTCGTCCTCCTCCAGGCGGGCCAGGGTGCCGGAGAAGTCGAACAGGACCGCTTTCGATTGTCGGGCTCCTCCTCGGGCTCGTGCCTCGCCCGCATCGTCACCCGACCCCATCGATTGTCGGGCTCCTCCTCGGGCTCGTGCCTCGCCCGCATCGTCACCCGACGGCACGCCCCGCGCCTTCCCAGAACCTCGCCCGGACCGCCTTCTTGTCGGGCTTTCCCAACGCCGTCACCGGCACCGAATCGACAACGATGACCTGTTTGGGCGACTGCACCGAACCCTTGCGTTCCTTGACGGCGTCCTGGATCTCGGCCGTCAGGGCAGCCACCGAGTCGCCGTCGGACGGGTGGCCCGGGCGCAGCACGATCACCGCGGTCACCGCCTCGCCCCACTTCTCATCGGGGGTTCCTATCACGCAGACCTGCGCCACCGCAGGGTGTTCGGCGACGACATCCTCTACTTCCCGGGGGAACACATTGAAGCCGCCTGTCACGATCATGTCCTTGACCCTGTCGACGATGTAGAAGAACCCGTCCTCGTCCTCGCGTGCCATGTCGCCGGTATGCAGCCAGCCATTACGGAAGGTCTCGGCGGTGGCCTCCGGAAGGTTCCAGTAGCCGCCCGCCAACAGTGGACCCGACACGCAGATCTCACCGACTTCCCCAGGGGGAACGGGGTTTCCGTCGGTGCCGAGCAACCCGACCCGGGCGAACAGCGTCGGTCGACCGCACGAGGTGAGCCTCTTCTCGTCGTGCTCGCCTTTGCCCAGATAGGTGATCACCATCGGTGCCTCGGACTGGCCATAGTACTGCGCGAAGATCGGGCCGAACCGGCGGATTGCCTCAGCCAGTCGTACCGGGTTCATCGCCGAGGCGCCGTAGTACACAGTCTCCAGCGATGACAGGTCGCGGGTGTGGGAGTCCGGATGATCCATCAGGGCGTAGATCATCGACGGCACCAGCATGGTGGCGGTGATCCGGCGTTCCTCGATCACCCGCAGCACCTCGGCCGGGTCGAACTTGGGCAGCACGATCATCTCGCCGCCCTTGACGATAGTCGGGGTGAAGAATGCCGCCCCGGCATGTGACAGCGGGGTGCACATCAGGAACCGAGGATGCTCCGGCCATTCCCACTCGGCCAGTTGCGCCGTCGTCATGGTGAGGATCGAACTGACCGTGCCGACGACGCCCTTGGGCTTACCGGTGGTTCCCCCGGTGTAGGTCAGGCCGCCGATGTGATCGGGCGGAAGATCGGCTGCCACCAACGGCTTCGGTGGGAATTCGGCCGCGGCGGCGATCAAGTCCACGCCGACCTCGGTCAGTTCGGCCGGCACCGGTCCCAGCGTCAGCACCTGACGCAGCGACGGGACCCTCTCGAGCAGTCCGACGGCCCGTTCGACGAACATCGGGTTGGGATCGATGATCAGCGCGGTCGCGCCCGCATCGGACAGCACGTAGGCGTGGTCGTCCAGCGAGCCGAGCGGGTGCAGTGCGGTGCGGCGGTAGCCCTGCGTCTGGCCGGCGCCGATGATCATCAGCACCTCGGGCCGGTTCAGCGACAGCAGTCCCACCGTCGCTCCGGTTCCGGCGCCGAGTGCCTCGAACGCCTGGATGTACTGGCTGATCCTCATAGCCAGTTCCCCGCCGGTCAGCGTGGTGTCACCCAGGAACAGCACCGGCCGGTCCTTGTTGCGCTTGAGCGCCCCCGCGGTCAGGTGGCCGGAGTGCAGGGGATGGCGCAGCAGGTCGGTCATGCGTGCAACTTTAGAACCCAGGCGCGCCTCGGATCCGGATCCGCAGGACCGGGTATCCGGCCTCGGCATCCGGCATAGCATCGGACGATGCCGGAATCCGGAGCGCGGGACTATGTCACTGGCCTGGCCGCCACCATGACCATCGCTGCCATGGGACTGGGATACAGCATTACCGCCGCCGACCCCACCACCCTGTCGGCAAACCTCGCCGAGATTCGCAAGGGCCTCCAATTCACACCTGCCACAGCGAGTTTCCTGGCCAGCCTGTGCACCCTGACCCTGGCCGCCGCAGTGCTCGGCGCCGGCGCGCTGGGCGACCTGGCCGGGATGAAGCGGATGTTCGTCGCCGGCACCGCGGGCTCGATAGTGTTCGGCCTGCTCGGAGCCGTCGCCCCGAACGTCGGCGTGCTCATCGCCGCCCGTGCCGGCCTCGGTATTGCCTTCGCATTCGTGCTCGGCCTGTCGCTGGCCATCGTCAACGCCGTGTTCCCGCCTGGTCGCAGGGCCGCCGCCATCGCGGCCTATCTGGGGGCCGGCCATGCGCTGGCGGTGTTCCAGCCCGCGTTGGGCGGCTGGTTGGCCAGCCACTACGGCTGGCGTACCTGCTTTCTGGTCACCCCCGTCCTGGCCGTCGTGACCCTGCTGATCACCATTCGGTTCGTGCCCGAGACCGGCCGGGATGAACGCAAACTCGATATCCCCGGCATCCTGCTGATCGGCGCCGCGCTGATCACCGTCATCTACGGGCTGACCGAACTGCAGGGCGGATTCAGCCCCGGCGCGCTGGGCTTGATCGCCGTCGGACTGGCACTCGGGGCCGCGTTCGTGGGTTGGGAACTTCGTGCCCCGGCACCCGCTCTGGACATGCGGATCTTCCGGTCGGGGCGATTCAACGCAGCGCTGATCGCCGGTGCCGCATTCAACTTCCTCGGCGGTGGTGGCACGCTGCTGTTCGCCTACTACCTGGTGACCATCCGAGGAAAGTCCCCGGAACTGCTCGGCCTGCTGTTGGTGCCGGCAATGCTGATCGCCTCGGCGGCAGCGGTGGGCGCCGGCCGTGCCGTCAACCGATTCGGCGAACGGGCTGTACTGGTGGCGGGCCTGGTAATTCTGCTGATCAGCATGGTGATGCTGGTCGTGCTCGACAGGCAGACTCCCGTCGCAGTCCTGGGTATCGCGGTGGCACTCAACGCCATTGGGGGAGCGGTGGTCCAGACACCTCAGTCCACCATCATGATGTCAAGTGCCCCAGCTGAATTGGGCGGTGTGGTCTCGGCGGTCAAGCCCGCCGTCGGACAGGCCGCCTACTCGCTTGGCCCGGCCTTGTTCGCGCTTGTCGGGACCACGTTGTTCCTGCACTCCGGGCGAGCCAAATTGGAGGGTTCGGGCATCTCCGAGGAGCAGGCCCGCGATGCGCTACGGGTCGCCCACGGCGGCGCGGTCAGTCCGGCGTCCGGCAGTGAGGTGCTCGATCCTGAGCAGGCGCGGTGGGTGGTCTCCGAAGCCACCAACAGTTGGCTCGACGCCATTCACAGCGTGAGTCTGATCATGGCCTTGGTGCCGGCGGCGGCGATCGTTGCGGCGCTGGTCCTGCTGCGCCCAACCGCGGACCGGCCACGCCCTTCCGGTGACGCCAAACCGCCGGGCTGATTGCGACAAACCCCACGAGAAACCATCGGCCGGGTGGCACCCTGTTCGGTATGGAGCAAGCCACCCAACCCCGCTTTCTTGATGAACGCCTCGCGCATTGGGCGCAGGTCAAGCCCGACGAGGAAGCCATCAGCTACCTCGGTCGCAGCTTCACCTGGGCTCAGTTCAACGACCGGGTCCGTCGGCTGGCCGGCGCGCTGGCTGAACGAGGCATCGGCCGCGGCGACGTGGTGGCCTTCCTGGACAAGAATCACCCCGCGTGCGTGGAGACCACCGTGGCCGCGGCGAGCCTGGGCGCAGCCACCGCGATCATCAACTTCCGCCTGGCCGGTGACGAGATGGACTACGTCCTCAACGACTGCGGTGCCAAGCTGATCATCGTCGGCGCCGACCTGAAGGCTTCCATCGACAAGATCCGTGACCGGCTGACCCAAGTCGAGCACGTCATCACCGTCACCCCAGACGGCGGTGAAGGCGACGAGTACGAGGCGATGCTCGCTGCGGCCACGCCGCGCGAACGCGGCGCGGACGTCTCTCCCGACGACGTCTGCGTGATCATGTATTCCTCGGGCACCACCGGGAACCCCAAGGGAATCGAGCTCACTCAGGCCAACCTGATGGCGCACACCATCAACTCCCAGACCTTCGAGTTCGAGCCCGACGACAAGAGCATGGTCGCGATGCCGCTGTTCCACGTCGGCGGATCCTCGTATATGCAGTTCGGCATCCACGCCGGGATCACCACCATCATGACCCGGGAGGTCGACGGCGCATCACTGGCCGGGGCGATGCTGGCCGGGGCCACCCGGACCTTCCTGGTGCCGGCGGTGCTGGCCAAGGTGATGGAGATGGGTCCGGACGCCGTCAACCTGTTCAACCGGTTGCGCACCTTCGTCTACGGCGCCTCCCCGATGCCCCCGGCCCTGTTGAAGCAGGCCCTTGTCGACTTCCCCGACACCGGCTTCGTCCAGGTTTACGGGCTGACCGAGGTGTGCGGTGCGGTCACCCAGTTGTCGCCGGAGGCCCACCGTGACGAGTCCCGGCCCGAGCGGCTGCACAGCGCGGGCAAGCCCATGGGCGAGGTCGAGGTCAAGGTCGTCAACCCCGACACCCTCGAAGAGGTCCCGCAGGGCGAGCCCGGCGAATTATGGTTCCGCACACCACAGTTGATGGTGGGTTACCACAACAAGCCGGAGGCCACCGCTGAGGCGATCACCTCCGATCGGTGGTTCCGAACCGGCGATATCGGCCGCGTTGACGACGGCGGATTCGTCTTCGTCGAGGACCGACTCAAGGACATGATCATCTCCGGTGGAGAGAACATCTACTCCGTCGAAGTGGAGCGCGCACTGACCGATCACCCTGCCGTGATGGACGCCGCGGTCTTCGGCATCCCCGACGAGAAGTGGGGCGAGTCGGTCAAGGCCGTCGTCGAACTCTACGACGGCAAGCAGGCCACTCCGGAGGAACTGATCGCCTGGTGCAAGGGGAAGTTGGCCGGCTACAAGTGCCCGCGCAGCGTGGACGTCATGGCGGAGTTGCCGCGTAACCCCACCGGCAAGCTGCTCAAGAAGGATCTGCGAAAGCCGTACTGGGAGAACCGCGAACGCGCCATCTGATGCTGCCCGCGCTGGACGACCTGCTGGACCGCCTGCACGTCGTCGCGCTGCCGATGCGGGTGCGGTTCCGCGGCATCACCGTGCGGGAGGTCGCGCTGATCGACGGCCCCGCAGGCTGGGGTGAGTTCGGCGCGTTCCTGGAGTACCAGGCAGCCGAGGCGGCGCACTGGCTGGCATCCGGGATCGAGTCCGCCTACCGGCCGGCCCCGCCACCGAAACGGACGGTGATCCCGATCAACGCCACGGTTCCGGCGGTGGCAGCTGAGCAGGTGCCCGAGGTGTTGGCCCGGTTTCCCGGCGCGACGACGGCCAAGGTGAAGGTCGCTGAACCCGGACAGACCTTGGCCGACGATGTGGCCCGGGTCAACGCCGTGCGTGCGGCGGTGCCGACCGTGCGGGTGGACGCCAACGGCGGGTGGAGCGTGCTGGAAGCGGTGACTGCGGCGCGCGCGCTCACCGCCGACGGGCCGCTGGAGTATCTGGAGCAGCCCTGCCGGACGGTGGAGGAGCTCGCCGAGGTGCGCCGCCGGGTCACGATCCCGGTCGCGGCGGACGAGAGCATCCGCAAGGCGGAGGACCCGCTGGCCGTGGTGCGGGCCGGGGCCGCCGACATCGCGGTTCTCAAGGTCGCCCCGTTGGGCGGAATCACAGCCATGCTCGACATCGCCGCCCAGATCGACATCCCGGTGGTCGTCTCCAGCGCACTGGACTCCGCGGTCGGTATCGCCGCCGGCCTGGCGGCCGCGGCCGCACTTCCCCGGCTGGAGCACGCCTGCGGCCTGGGTACCGGCGGGTTGTTCGTCACCGACGTCGCCGACCTGGCGCCGGTTGACGGCGTCCTGCCCGTCGCCGGCGCCGTCCCGGATCCGGCGAGGTTGGTTGCCCTGGCGGCCCCCCGGGATCGCCGTGAATGGTGGAGCGCCCGAGTTCGGGAGTGTCACGGTTTGCTAGCGTCGCGGTCGTGAGCAACCTGGCCTACGACGACACCGGCGCCGGTGATCCCGTGCTGTTCATCGCCGGAACCGGCGGTGCCGGCCGTACCTGGCACATCCACCAGGTCCCGGTTTTCCTCGATGCGGGCTATCGCTGCATCACATTCGACAACCGGGGCGTGGGGGCCACCGCGAACGACGACGGGTTCACCACCGCCCAGCTGGTCGCCGACACCGTCGACATCATCGAGACTGTCATCGGCGGTCCGACCCGGGTGGTCGCAATGTCGATGGGGGCCTTCATCGCGCAGGAACTGATGCTGGCGCGACCCGACCTGGTCCGGCAGGCCGCGCTGATGGGCACCCGTGGACGAATCGATCCCACCCGGATCGCATTCCGCACCGCCGACCTGGAACTGGCCGACGCCGGTGTCCAGTTGCCCGACACCTTCGCGGCCAAAGTTCGCGTGCTGGAGAACTTTTCGCCCAAGACCATCAACTCGCCTGCCGTCGACGAATGGCTGCAGATGTTCACCGCATTTCCGCTGCGGTACACCCGCGGTTGGCGGGCTCAACTCGGCGTCGCCCCGGTGGAGAACCGGTTGCCGGCCTACCGCGCGATCCCCAACGAGGTCCTCGTCATCGGTTTCGCCGACGACGTGATCACCCCGCCCGCGCTGGGCAAGGAGGTGGCCGAGGCCATCCCCAAGGCCCGCTACGTGCAGATCGCCAACACCGGCCATCTGGGCTTCCTGGAGCGCCACGACGCCGTCAACAATGCCGTGCTGGACTTCTTCGGCGGAACGCTCATCTAGGGC
>JAHBAP020000497.1 GCA_018500005.2 Mycobacterium sp.
GATGAACGAAGTGAAGAACCGAATGAGGTCCCGGTGATGAACGAAGTGAAGAACCGAATGAGGTCCCGGTGATGAACGAAGTGAAGAACCGAATGAGGTACCGGTGATGAACGAAGTGAAGAACCGAATGAAATCCCGGTGATGATCGTCGTGGTCGGCATCGGCGCCGATGGGATGGCGGGTCTGTCGCAGAAATCTCAGTACGAACTGCGCAGCGCCACAATCGTTTACGGTTCGCCCCGCCAACTCGCCCTGCTCGACGACACCGTGTCGGCCCCGCGCAGTCCCTGGCCCAGTCCGATGATGCCGGCCCTGGAGAGCCTGCTGGATTCCCAACCCGACGCCGACATCCATGTCGTCGCCAGCGGCGATCCGCTTCACCACGGCATCGGCGCCACCTTGATCCGGTTGTACGGACCGGACCTCGTGCGGGTGCTCCCGCATGTGTCGTCGGTGACCCTGGCCTGCGCCCGGATGGGCTGGGCGACCCACGACACCGAGGTCATCAGCCTGGTCACCGCCCCGGTTCACACCGCGGTGCGCCGCGGCGGACGCGCGGTGGTGCTCTGCCGCGACGCGATGACGCCGATCGCATTGGCCGAAGTGCTCGTCGACACCGGACGCGGTGATTCGGAGTTGACCGTCCTGGAACAACTCGACGGCGCAGGGGAGCGCATCCGCAGCGGCCCGGCGGGCGCTTGGGCGGCCGCGCCGCCGGCCGACATCGACGATCTCAACATCCTCGCCGTGCGCTATCTGCCCGACGAACACGATGCTGCCGCCCTGCCGGACAACGCCTTTCGCCATGACGGGCAGATCACCAAGCAGACCATCCGAGCCATCACCGTGGCGGCGTTGTCGGCCCGGCCCGGCCAGGTGCTGTGGGATATCGGTTCCGGGTCAGGCAGCATCGCGGTCGAGTGGTGCCGTGCTGCACCGGGCTCTCGCGCCGTCGCGTTCGAAACCGACCCCCAGCGGCAGGACCGGATCATCGCCAATGCCCGCGCATTCGGTGTCGATATCGACGTTCGCGGTGCGGCCCCGGATGCCTTCGAGGGGTCGCCTCGGCCCGATGTCATCTTCATCGGCGGTGGGGTGACCGGCGCCGGCCTGGTCGAGGAGTGTCTCGGCCACCTTGCCGGTGGCGGTCTGCTGGTCGTCAACGCCGTGACCGCTGAGTCCGAAGCGCTGCTGGTTCAGTGGTATTCGCGACTGGGCGGTGAACTTAGACGCTTCCAGCACTATCAGGGCGAACCACTGGGCGGCTTCACCGGGTGGCGGCCGCAGATGCCGATCACCCAGTGGTCGGTAAAACTGCTGTGACCGTTTACTTCATCGGCGCCGGACCGGGCGCCGCCGACTTGATCACGCTGCGCGGCCAACGCCTGCTCCAGCGCTGCCCGGTCTGCCTGTACGCGGGGTCGATCATGCCCGACGATGTGCTTCAGTTCTGCCCGCCCGGCGCCCGCATCGTCGACACCGGACCTTTGACATTGGACCAGATAGTCGCCGAGCTCGAGCAGGCAGACGCGGAGGGCTGGGACGTGGCACGGCTGCATTCCGGCGACCCGTCGCTGTACAGCGCTTTGGCCGAGCAGTGCCGAAGACTCGACGAACTCGGCATCCGATACGAAATCGTCCCGGGTGTAACGGCTTTCGCCGCGGCCGCCGCCGCACTGGGCCGCGAGCTCACGGTTCCCGGGATCGCCCAGACAGTGACACTGACCCGGGTTTCGACACTGTCGACGGCGATGCCGCAGGGGGAGGACCTGGCTACCCTGGCCGGCGTCGGCGGCACCCTGGTGATCCACCTGGCGGCCCACCGCATCGACGTGATCGTCGGAGAGTTGACCGCCGCCGGATACCTGACCACCACCCCGGTTGCGGTGGTGGCCTTCGCCAGTTGGCCCCAAGAAACCATCCTGCGCGGGACGTTGGCCGATATCGCCGACCAGATACACCAGGCCGGGGTGACCCGCACCGCGGTGATCATCGTCGGTGATGCGCTCGCTGCCCAGGGGTTCAGCGACAGTTACCTGTACTCGGCCGACCGGTCGCGGGGAGAACGGCACTGATGCGAATGCTGCTCCTCGGCGGCACCGGGGAGGCGCGTGCCCTGGCTGCCCGCCTGCATCCGCGCGTCGATCTGATCAGTTCGCTGGCGGGCCGGGTGCCCGATCCGGCACTGCCGGTCGGTCCGGTGCGGGTCGGCGGATTCGGTGGTGCCGTCGGTCTGCGAAATTGGCTGGTCGACAACGGGATCGATGCGGTCGTCGACGCCACCCATCCGTTCGCCGACACCATCACCGCCCATGCCGCGACGGCCTGCGCCGAACTCGGACTACCGCACCTGGTGTTGCGCCGGCCGCCCTGGGATCCCCACGGCGCCATCGAGGTTCGCTCCGATTTCGAGGCCGCCGAAGTGGTTGCCGATAAGGGGTTTTCGCGGGTCTTCCTGACCACCGGTCGGTCCGGCGTCGCCGCGTTCGGCACCAGCGATGCCTGGTTCCTGATCCGTATGGTCACCCCACCGGATCCGGACACCCTGCCCCGAGACCGCCACGTCGTGCTCTCCCGCGGACCTTATTGCTACGACGACGAGCATGCATTGATGGTCGAGCATGGGGTTCAGGCTTTGGTCACCAAGAACAGCGGCGGAGCGCTAACCCGGGCCAAACTCCAAGCGGCACGGGATCTGGGCATTGAGGTGGTGATGATCCAGCGGCCGGATCTTCCGGCGGGCGTACAGGCTGTCGGCACTCTCGAGGAGGCCGAGACGTGGATCTTCAGCCGGGTAGGTCTCAGCCGGGATAACGGCGCGGGGTGAACACCGTCTCGCCGTACCACTGGGTCTGAGAGGAGCCGACGATCAACAGGCACCGCATGTCCACCTCGGCGGGATCGAGGTCGGCCAGCCGGACCACCGTCACCGATTCCCGCGGCCCGGAAACGTCGCGGCCGATCACCACCGGAGTGCCCGCGTCACGGTGCTCCAGCAGCAGGTCCCGCATGGCCGCCACCTGCCAGATCCTGCTCTTCGACGCCGGGTTGTAGATCGCCAGCACCAGGTCGGCCGCCGCCGCCGCGGACAGTCGTGCAGCGATCACCTTCCACGGTTTGAGCCGGTCGGACAGGGAGATCACCGCGTAGTCGTGGCCCAGTGGAGCACCCACCCGACTGGCCACCGCCTGGGCGGCCGTCATCGCGGGGATCACCCGCACCTGCACTCCGGGCCACTGCTTGGCTTCCTCGAGCACGGCGGTGGCCATCGCGAACACTCCCGGGTCGCCGGAGGACACCACCGCGACCGCCCGGCCCTGCTCGGCCAGCTCGCAGGCCAACCGGGCCCGCTGCGGTTCGTCGGAGTTGTCGGAGGGATGACGGCGCTGACCCGGACTCGGTGGCACCCGGTCCAGATAGGGTCCGTATCCGATCAGATCGGTGGCCGCGGCCAGTTCCCGGCGGCTCTGCGGCGTCATCCATTCGCTGTCACCGGGACCGAGGCCCACCACGGCCACCGTTCCGCGGCGCGCCGCGGTCCGAGTGGTCCGGCCGCCCGGTAGGACCGCCAGCGAGAAGTACGGCACCTCGGCGTCGGCCACGTCGGCGGCTGGCAGGACGCGCTGTCCCTCGGTGCTGGCCCGCTCGACGTACACTGCGTCGCCGAGCCGTCCGGCCTGCGAAAGAGCCTCCCGCACTTGGGGATAGGTGCGCCCGAGCTTGAGTACCACCGCGGCGTCCGAGTCGGCGAGCCGCCGGGCCAGCTCACCCACCGGCATGGTTCCGGGCAGCACCGAGAGCACCTCGTCACCGGTGACCAGCGGTGTGCCGATGGCCGCCGACGCGGCGCTGACCGAGGTCACCCCGGGGATGATCACCGCGTCGAAACGCCGCGTCAGCCGGGTGTGCATGTGCATGTAGGAGCTATAGAACAGCGGGTCGCCCTCGGCCAGCAGTGCGACGTCGCGGCCGGCATCGAGATGCGCGGCGATCCGTTCGGCGGCCTCGACGTAGAAGTCCTCCATGGCGCCGTCATAGCCGCCGGGGTGGTCGGTGGCACCGGTGGTCACCGGATAGATCAGGTGCTCCTCCAACTGCCCTGGACGCAGGTACGGCTCGGCGATGCGGCGGGCGATGCTGCGGCCGTGGCGTGCACTGTGATAGGCGACCACGTCGGCCTCGCCGATGACCCGGGCGGCTTTGACGGTCACCAGTTCCGGGTCGCCCGGGCCCAGTCCGACCCCGAAGAGGGTCCCGGTGCCACGGCTCATTCGGCAATCCTCATTCGCGTTCGCTCGCAATCGCATTCACGGCCGCGGCCGCCATCGCGCTGCCCCCGCGCCGACCGCGCACCACCAGATACTCCATCCCGCGGGGATCGGCGATCAGCTCGTCCTTGGACTGGGCGGACCCGACGAACCCGACCGGCCCGCCCAGCACCGACACCGGTGCGGGGATGCCCTCGTCGAGAAGTTCCAGCAGCCGGAACAACGCGGTCGGGGCATTCCCGATCGCCAGCACCGCCCCGTCCATCCGGTCGGCCCACAACTGCACCCCGGCCGCCGACCGGGTGGTGTTCATCTCGCGGGCCAGATCCGCCGCCCGGGGGTCGGCAACCAGGGAAACCACCTGGTTGCGGGCCGGCAGTCGGGCGGCGGTGATACCCGCGGCCACCATCGAGGAGTCGCACAGAATCGGGGCGCCCGCCGCCAGCGCACGGTGGGTGGCGGTGACCACCTCCGGGGTGAAGGACACCTGCTCGGTCAGGTCGGTCTGCCCGCAGGTGTGGATCAACCGGACCACCACCCGCGCGACGTCCTCGGGGAACCCGTCGAGGTTCGCCTCGGCCCGGATCGTCGCGAAGGACTGCCGGTAGATCTCGGCGGCGTCGCGGATGTAGTCGAGCACGGCCATCACCCTACGTTCGGCGGTGTCACGTTCGCCGGTACCCGTCGTCTGTCGCCACCATTACCTCCGCGGCGACCGGTCGGCCGCAGGCGCGTTCGCATCCCACGTAGTGGACCGCTCCGCTACCGTCCCCCGACTCGACATGCCTGGTCGCCTCGGCCCGCACATCGGCCCGCGACCGCTCGCAGCCGGGACTGCCGACGCAGGCGGTGACGTCCATCCACCGGGAGTTCGCGTCGAACCCCAGCCCCAGCGGGGCCAGCACCCGCAACGAGGTGTCCGCCACTCCCGGATCGAGGTCGCACACCAGCAGCGACCGCCACGGTGTGATGACGACCGGTGCGCCGATCGCCGCCACGAACTGGGCCTGCCGGACGCTCAGCACCCCCAGTGGGACAACAGCACCCAGTGCCACCTTCTCCGAATCGCCGGACTGCTCGATCCAGCCGACCGGCGGCCGGGCCGCCGGAAACCGGCCACCTGCCGGGGCGACGGGGACGGCGGGGAGGTCACAGCCCAGAGTAGCACGTCGGGGGCGGCCCATTCGGCCCCCCGCCATGCCTTTCCCCGTTCGGCGAGGAACCGCCGGGCGACCGAGATCAGAGTCGGCACGGCATCGGCGGCAGTAACCCGTACTCCGGTGTCACGCCCGGCGAGCAACAGGGCGACAGCGCCGGAAGCGTTCCCGTCGGCGGGCAGCACGTGCAGACCCGCATCGGCGGCCAACCCCGAAACATCGCCGCGCCCGTCGTCCAGGCTGAACAGAAAACGCCCCGGCAGCCCGGCCAGATCCGGGTCGTCCTGGATGGCATCGTCGAGTTGGCGTACCCACGGCCGGACGTCCGTGTGTCCACCGACCCGGCCGGACAACGGCGAGGCCACGATATTGCGGACCCGTTCGTGGGTCGGCGAGGGCAACAGGCCCATGGCGGCCAGCTGCCCGGCCACCGCGGCCGGATCGGTGACACCCCGGATCTGAAGGTTGCCCCGGCCGGTCAGTTCCAGGGTGCCCGAGCCCAACGTGTCGGCCACCCCGGCGAGGGTCTCGAGTTGGGCCGCGGCGATCATCCCACCGGGCAGACGCAGCCTGGCCAGCGCGCCGTCGGCCGCCTGGTGCACCTGAAGTGCCCCAGGGCAAGCGTCGCTATCCCTGGTCCGGCTCACCCGACCACGGTACGAGGCGGGCCGTGCCACGATGTAGTCACGGGCCGGATTCGTCGGGCGGTTCAGGGGCTCGCAACTTGCTGGGGAGGCACCACGACCAGGACAAGCCCAGGGGACGGCACCCGTCCGGTTGGGCGGGTCGCCGTCCTGGTCGGGCTGCTGTTCGCCGCTGCGGTGGCCCTGCAGGGGCGGATACCCGGACCCGGCGCACCCGCGGGTAGTGGGCCGCAGGAATCCAGCGGCGACGATCCCGCCTCGCTGATCGGTGTCGTCGCCCTGCTCGGGGTGTCGTTCGTGGTGATGGCGTTCGCGATGTTCAACCGAAGGCCGCCGGCCCCGAAGTCCGCGCCGTTCGAAATTCCCGACTTCGGCCGAAGTGGCCGGGGCCGGGTCAGCCGGCGCGCGCTGCTGATCCTCATCGGCCTCGTCGTCGCGTGGCTGGCGGTGTTCGTCGCGGTCGGGCAGTTCACGCTTGACCCCGATCTCACCGAGCAGGCCGCGCCCCCGACCACTGCGGCGCCTGCCGACGATCCGGCGGGACCCACCCGTGCGGTGCGTCGGGATAAGCCGCACAGCGACACCTACCGGCTGCTGGCCGGAGCCACCGGGGTGCTGGTGATGATGATGGCGGTGTCCACCGTGGTGGCCGCGGTGCGAAACCGTTCGACCCTGCCGCCCGTCGTGCTGACAGCCGGGCCGCCGCCGACTTCGCCGCCCCAGGTCCAACCGTTAGCGGTGGCCGCCGAACGCGGGTTGGCCGAGGTCGCGAACCTCGCTCTGGATCCGCGGGCCGCCATCATCGCCTGTTACGCGGCGATGGAGCGGGCCCTCGCCGACGCCCCTGGTGCGGTTCCGCAGGCCTCGGACACCCCGTCGGAGGTGCTCGCCCGCGCGGTGGGCAACCGCACCATCAGCACCCGCAGTGCAGCGGCCCTGGTGGATCTGTTCGCCGAGGCACGATTCAGCAGGCACACCATGACCGAGGAACACCGCGAACAGGCCCAGCAGGCACTGCGGTCGGTCCTGGACGAGGTGCGGGCCAGCGCATGAGCGGATGAGGAGAAGCTGATGAGCAAGATGCTGGCCGGTGGCTTCCTCACGGAGCTGTTGGCCGAGACCCTGGGCCTCATGATGGGCTGGCGCTGGGCGCTGCCGGTCGGTGGGATTGCATTGGGGTTGTTCGCTTTTCAGATGACCGGACGTCTTGCGCGCACGGGTGACGACGGATCGGCCGCGGCGTTGTCCAACGACGCCATGGAATCTCTGCAGCGGTGGAAGGCGCAGACCGAGGAACTGATTCGGTGGTCGGAAGGCACCCGGGGTGAATGGGACCGGCACCTGCGACCGAAGTTGGCCCGCGACTTCATGCTGGCGACCAAGCAGAAGGAGCCTGACGCGGTCGCCTCGAGTGGCCGATTCCTTTTCGGGGAGGACCTCTGGCTGTGGGTCGACCCGGACAACGTGGTGGCGGCCCGACGCAACGAACCCGGACCGGGCCGCGACGCCCTGGATCAGATTCTGCAGAGACTGGAGCAGGCATGACGACATCGGCCACCGAGACCACCCAACTGTGCGACGTCGTCCTCAACGAGGTCGAGCGGGCAGTCGTCGGCAAGCGCGCTGCGCTTACGTTGATCCTCACCACGGTTCTGGCCGGCGGCCACGTGCTCATCGAGGACCTTCCCGGCATGGGCAAGACGCTGATCGCCAGGTCCTTCGCCGCCGCGTTGGGCCTGCGGTTCACCCGTGTGCAGTTCACCCCGGACCTGCTGCCCGCGGACCTGCTGGGAGCCACCATCTACGACATGCGCACCGCCCAGTTCGATTTCCGGCGCGGTCCGATCTTCACCAACATGCTGATGGCCGACGAGATCAACCGGACCCCGCCAAAGACGCAGGCGGCGCTGCTGGAAGCGATGGCCGAGGGGCAGGTCAGCATCGATGGCGAAACCCACCGGCTGCCAACGCCGTTCATCGTCATCGCGACCGACAACCCGATCGAGTTCGAGGGGACCTACCCGCTGCCCGAGGCGCAATTGGACCGATTCGCGGTGAAGGTCGCGCTGAAGTACCTCTCCGAACAGGAGGAAGCCTCGATGCTGCGCCGCAGACTGGATCGGGGCACCGCGGAGGCCACGGTCAACGAGGTCGTTGACGCCGACCAACTGCTGGCCATGCAGGATTCGGTCGAGAAGGTCACTGTCCACGACGACGTTCTGCACTACGTGGTGTCGCTGGCCTCGGCGACCCGCAGCCACCCACAGGTCGTGGTCGGCGCCAGTCCCCGCGCCGAGCTCGACCTGGTTCAGCTGTCCCGGGCGCGGGCCCTGCTCAGCGGGCGCGACTACGTGCTGCCCGAGGACGTGAAAGCCCTCGCGGTGCCCGCGTTCGGGCACCGGATCACGCTGCGACCGGAGATGTGGGTGCGCAGTATGCACGGCTCCGATGTGGTCGAGCAGTTGCTCAAGCGGCTTCCGGTGCCGCGGGCGACCGGGCAAACCTAGCCATGGACGCCACCGACGAGATCCGCACCGATGTGGAACTACGTCCGCAGACAACGGAATTGACGAGGATCCTGTTCATCTGTGCGGCGGCCGCGCTGGCCGCCGCGCTGATATCGGGTCGGTGGGCGCTCATCGCCTTCGCGGCCCCACTGTTGGGTGTGCTCAGTTCGGCCGGCTGGCAGCGGCCGCTGAAACGGATCGCGGTGCGGTCCGGTCCCAGGACGTTGCGGTGCTTCGAGGGGGATAGCGAGCAGGTCGTTGTGGAACTCGAGACCCCCTGGCGCGGAGGATCTGCGGCGCTGTCGGTCACCGCACACGAAGGGATGCGCACCGAAGGGCCCGACTCCGCCGATCCGTACCGGCGCACCGTCTTCGTGTCGGCGGACCGCTGGGGCCGCTATCCGCTGCAGGCCCGGGTGGACGTCGTGGCCCCCGGCGGACTGCTGGCCGCTTCGGGGTCCGCCGACATCGGCGAGGCCTTCGTGTTCCCACTGGTGCCGCCGCCGTCGACGGCGATGCCGCGCGCCGAGATGCTCGACCGGATCGGCACCCCCCTGACCCGCCATGTCGGCC